>JBEKQR010000252.1:0-6739 GCA_049519515.1 Candidatus Korobacteraceae bacterium | reverse complement strand
CCGCATTTGACTTGCTGGGGTGCCTTGAGCCACGCCGTCCAGAGCCAACAAAAATGCGGGCTTTAGCCCCTGAGGGAACACGCCTTATTCCCCGGGAATGTTTTTGAAACAAGCTCTAAGCACTCTGTTCAGAATCGCGACGCGGCAGGCGGCTGTGATTTGTATCAGGGCACGACTTCAGTCGCACTGCAAAAACCCCTGCAAAAAAAGATCGGGCTTTAACCCCTGCAGGCAATTTACAAAAACCTCAGGGGTTAAAGCCCGGTATCTTCTCACTTCTATTCGGCACGACTAAAGTCGTGCCCTGATACACAACAGGACCATTACGCCGGTGACGGCCTCTCGCCCGGAGCCAATCCCGGCTGCCGCGAAGGCTCCGGTTTCAGCACCTGCTGCACGCCGCCCTGATCGTCGGTCGAGTTCGGAGAGACGCGGGCGGGAAGCTTGCGGCCTTCGATAATCGTCTGCACTTCGTGGGCATCGAGCACTTCGCGCTCCAGCAGTGCGTGGGCGATATCGATCAGCACCTGGCGGTTGTTCTCCAGGATAGCTTTCGCCGCGGCGTAGCTCTCGTCGATCATGCGGCGGACCTCAAGGTCGATCTTGATGGCCGTGTCCTCGCTGAAGTCGCGATGCTGGGAGATCTCGCGGCCAAGGAAGATCTGCTCTTCCTTCTTACCGAAGGTGATCGGGCCCAACTCGCTCATGCCGAACTCGCAGACCATCTTGCGCGCCAGGTCGGAAGCCTGCTCGATGTCGTTTCCGGCGCCGGTGGTCATGGTGCCCAGGCACAACTCCTCCGCCAGCCGGCCGCCCATCATGATGGCCAGACGGGTCTCCAGGTAGTCGCGGGTGTAGGTGTGCTTGTCGTCGAGCGGCAGTTGCATGGTGACGCCCAGGGCCATGCCGCGCGGGATGATCGTCACCTTGTGCAGCGGGTCGGCGTGTTTGCTGAGCGCGGCAACCAGGGCGTGGCCGGCCTCATGATAAGCCGTGACCTTTTTCTCTTCGTCGGAGAGGATCATCGACTTGCGCTCGGCGCCCATCAGCACCTTGTCTTTGGCCAGCTCGAAGTCGTACATCAGCACCGTCTTGCGGTTCTGGCGGGCGGCGTTCAGGGCAGCCTCGTTGACCATGTTTGCCAGGTCGGCGCCGGAGAATCCCGGGGTGCCGCGCGCCAGCACGGTGAGATCAACGTCGTCGTTGAGAGGAATCTTGCGGGTATGAACGCGGAGAATCTCCTCGCGCCCGCGCACGTCGGGACGGGAGACGACCACGCGCCGGTCGAAGCGGCCCGGCCGCAGCAACGCGGGATCGAGCACGTCGGGACGGTTGGTGGCGGCGATCAGTATGACGCCCTCGTTGGACTCGAAGCCGTCCATCTCGACCAGCAACTGGTTCAGCGTCTGCTCGCGCTCGTCGTGCCCGCCGCCCAGGCCGGCACCGCGATGACGGCCAACGGCGTCGATTTCGTCGATGAAGATGATGCAGGGAGCGTTCTTCTTGCCCTGCTCGAACAGGTCGCGCACCCGGCTGGCGCCCACGCCCACGAACATCTCGACGAAGTCGGAACCGGAGATGCTGAAGAAAGGCACGTTGGCTTCGCCGGCAACGGCCCGCGCCAGCAGCGTCTTGCCGGTGCCCGGAGGGCCGACCAGCAGCACTCCCTTGGGAATGCGGCCGCCGAGCTTCTGGAACTTCTGGGCTTCACGCAGGAATTCGATGATCTCGCGCAGCTCTTCCTTGGCCTCGTCCACCCCCGCCACATCCTTGAAGGTGACCTTCTTCTGCTGCATGGAAAGCAGCCGGGCCTTGCTCTTGCCGAAGGAAAGCGCCTTGTTGCCTCCGGTCTGCATCTGCCGGATCATGAAGATCCACAGCGCCGCCAGCAGAACGATGGGAGCCAGGTTGAGGAGCCAGGTGGGCCAGCTTCCGCCACTTACGTCCTTCACGGTGATGTTGACGCCCTTGTCGCGAAGGATCTTGATCATGTCAGGATAGTTGGCGGGGACGGTGGTATGAAAGGCCGCCTTCTCGTTGCTGTACTGCCCGCGCACTTCGGACCCGGTCAGCGTAACATCCTTCACCTTCCCCTGGTCCACATCCGTCATGAACTGCGAGAAGTTGATCTCGCGTTCTTTCACGCCATTGTTGCCGGCCCTCACGACCTGCCACAGCAGGACGCCCGACAATACAATGACGAGCCAGAACACGACCTGTTTTACCGTCGAATTCACAGCCAGCTCCTGGATTGGGGCAAAAAGTACACCTCGGGTGCAGATTGCGCCTGGCAGGTTAGATGCTGCCGCAATCTCTCCCGACCCAGCTTTTTGACCCCCACCCCTATGATTGTACTCGTTTTCTGGAACTAAAGTAGTTTAACGGCGGGTTAACACTCGGGCACGGGCAGGGAAAATCAGCTCAGAAGAGGCAGAGCCGCGTGGAGGCACGGACTTCAGCCCGGTAAATGGGTTCCGTCAACTCTGGAACTGCTTGATTCCGTGGCATCCCTGCTTGGTCAAAGGTTCGGGTTAGGCGGCGACTGCCCCTCCAGCAGGGCCAGGTAAGGCAGGTTGCGCCCGAACTCGGGGGTGCCCAAGCCGTAGCCCACCACGTAGCTGTCATCGAGCAGGTAGCCGAAATAGTCGGCGCGCAACAGCACGCGGCGGTCGGTGCTGCGATCGACAAAGGTGGCAATGCGCACCGAGGCGGCGCCGCGAGAGGTCAGATGCCGGATCAGGAACTCGGTGGTAATGCCGGTTTGCACCACCCCTTGCACCAGCAGAACGTGCTGGTTGGTGACTTCCAGCTCCGGGCGGAAGAAGATTTCCAGCGCCGGCCCGCCTTCGCGGGCGTGCTGGGTGACGTATGTCTTCAGGAATTGGCAAACGACTTGCCCTTCGAGGGCGCGGACCAGGTCCGACATGAACATGAAACCGTCTTCCAAAACCCCGACGGTGTAGATGAGCTGGCCCCGGAAATCTTCGGAAATCTGCCGCGCCAGCTCCCGCACCCGCTTTTGAATCTGCTCCGCCGAGGCAAGCACCTTCAGCCGATAACTGGTTTGATTATGGACGACTTCTGGCATCCCTGATCTCCGTGCGCGCAATCCCCGCCAGATTGGTCGATTCGAAGGGCGCCCCACGTCCCGCCCCTGTTTTTGGGGCTGATGTTGGGAGCCATTCCCCAGGTCAGCGCCGACCGGGGTGGAAATCCGACTTGACCCGCTACTCAACTTTCCGAACCGGGGTTCCAGGCACCTTGCTTGCTTGCCGGGGTGCAAACGTTACGCCCTCGATACGGACAGCAGCTCCCGTATTTTGTTTGAATTCAAAACCTAAAGCAATCGGCATTCCCAGCGCCCAAACTAATTGGCTATCACGGAAGGCCAGAGGCCACAGTGTACGCTTCTCCGGGGGAATCCGATACTGTTGAAAATAAACCTTCAGCTTATTCTCGTGCTCTTTGCCTCGGGGAAGATAGCGGTCCCCGGGACGCCAGTTTCTCACCGTCAGCTCGGGACCCAGCCGTTGCGCGTCAGCGAGGCCGGCCACGTTCGGCTCCTGCCCCGCCTCCACCAGCGATGCTCTGACCACGCAGCCGGCTTCGGGGACGATAACCTCTCCCGGAATGCCCAGGCGGTACTCATATCCGGCAGCCACCGCCTCGCCGGCAGCGCGGCCGATGCGCAGAATCATGCCATCTCGGGCAGTACGCTGCATGCGCGCCTCCCATCCGGCCAGTAAGACGCAGCGGGAGCCGCTCTTGGCAGTCAGCAAGCGGCGCAGCCGCTCCACCTCGTCGAAGCCCAGCTTCAGCCGGAGCCGTTCGCCGGCCAGGCGCAACAGCCTCCGCTGCAGCGCTACCGGCAAAGCGGCGACACGGCTGGGGTCGACTTCTACGGCTTCTTCTCCTGCCGGGCGAAGCATTCCCGGCGCAAGCTCGGCGAGAACCTGCGCCCAATAGCTCTCTTCCGCCTGCGCCAGCTCGGCCATCTGCGCCAGGGCAGGGGCGATTGCCGGATTGAATTCGTCCTGCAGAAGGGAAATCAGCTTGCGTACCCGGTTGCGGGTGAAGCGCAGATCACGGTTGGAGGCGTCGTCCCTCCAGGCCTGCGAAAGCCCGCGCAGATAAGCTTCGATTTGGCGGCGGGTCACTCCCAGCAGCGGACGGACGACCCAGGGACTCCCGGCGGACGCCGATTTCGCGTCTGCCGGGGCAGAGGCGCGGCCATCTTCTGTGTTCAACCGGTCGTGGATTCCGCCCAGCCCGCGCAGCCAGCTTCCGCGCAACACTTTCAGCAGAACCGTCTCCGCCTGGTCGTCGAGGGTGTGGCCGGTAGCCACCTTGTCGGCCCGGTTCTGATCGATGAGCTGGCGAAAGAAACCGTAGCGCAGTTCGCGTCCGGCGGCCTCCAGCGTAAGCTTGCGTTCGGCCGCCCAGGCGCGCACGTCGCGCACGGCCAGATGAAATTCCAGCCCATGACTGGCAGCCAGCTCGGCCACGAAGCGCGCATCCTCGTCCGCCGCCGCCCCGCGCAGTTGGTGGTTGAGGTGGGCAACCGAGAGCACGATGCCCAACTCGTCCCGCAGCTCAAGCAGGACGCGCAAGAGCGCGACTGAATCCGCGCCGCCGGAGACGGCGGCCAGTACGCGCTCGCCGGGGCGGATCAACCCGCGGTCGCGAATGTAGGCCCTTACCGTTTTCAGCACGAAACAATGTTACACGGTGGGTGCCCCACCCTCATCGCGCCTTCTGCCAAGTAGCGCCGCCGCCCCCGGCGGCGGGTCCAGTTCGCACTTGAGAGGAGCCCGCCGGCGAGGGCGCCGGCGCTACCGATTTCCAGCGCAATATTCTCAGGCTGTCAAAGCTGCCGTCAGCCTGCTCATGTTGGGCTCTTTCTCCAGCACCTTTACTGCCTCGATTACCGTGGCGCTCTTCTGCTTCGGCCACTTGGCGAAGTCGGCGCACTCGCGGAACTTTTCCGCCGTCTCCTCGAACGACATGGGGTTCGACGGGCTGCCCTTCGCCATATTGGCCTTGCCGCTGATGAGTTTTCCGTTCTTCAGGCGGATGCGGATGATGCTGGTCATCTTGTCGAAGCCTGCCGCCTCCGCCTCCGGGTCCACGTAGAAGTTGACGCGCCGGATCCACTCCTGCACCTCCGGGCGCTGCACCACCGCGTCCTGAAACTGCGCCAGCCCGGCCTTGCGCTCCAGCAGCAGGATGGCGATCGGGAACTCCATGCTGAACTTGCCCTCAAGTCCATTTTGGGGCTGATGGCGCAGCAAGGTGGAAACCATGCGCGAATTGCCGCCGATGTCGAGCTTGTCCACCTCGGCCGGCTTCACGTCATTTTCTTTGACCAGCCTGAGGAACTCCCACATGACGGGATGGGCGAGGGATCCGCACGGGAACGGCTTGATGGAGACGCCGGGCGAAACAAACGTCCACGGCTTGCCCAGCTTGTTCATGATGGAATTGTTGTCATAGCCCCCGCCGGCGGCATTGAACCAGCCAAAGGGCGCCTCCAGGATGCGGGCAGAAGCGGTCCAGCCCAGGGCCACCAGGTCCGACGCCACGCAACCGGTCTCGGCTGCGTGCCCGGCATGGAAGGGTTTGGTCATGGTGCCGTAGTTGTCGCGCAACCCTCCGGCCTGGGCGGCGACCATGGCCAGCACGTAGGCGGTCTGAGTCGCATTCAACCCCCGCATCTTGGCACAGGCAGCGCCGCTGCCGAATGAGCCCAGCGTGCCGGTCGAATGGAAGCCGTCATTGTAATGGCGCGGATTGATCGCCTCGGCGATCTTGCACTCCGCTTCCACGGCCACGTTGTAGGCAAGAAGGAGATCTTTTCCGGAGCGGCGTCCCAGCTCGCCGAGGGCAAACGCCGGCGGCAACACCGGAACCGTGGGATGAGTGAGCAAACCGTAAACCCGGTCTTTGGCGACCGCAAGCTGGGTGTCGTCAAAGTCGTCGGCGTGGATCCAAACTCCATTGGCGAGGGCGGCGAAGCGGGGAGCCGACTTCAGCTTCGTCCCGATTACAGTGGCGTTGCCCTTGGCGCCTAACTCCTTGACATACTCCAGCATGGCATGCCGATGCTCGGAGACCGAACCGGCAATGGCCAGTCCGAAGCCGTCCAGAATGGACTTTTTTGCCAGCTCCAGCACCTCCGGCGGAATGTCCTCGTACTTGGTGTTCACGATGAACTCGCATACATACTTCGTCAGCCCGGGCGCCCCGGCCGGCAGTGGTGCTGCTCCTGTTTTTGCCGGTGGAGCAGCTTCGGCAGCCGAGGCTGCCCCCTTGGTGAATGCCAACCCGGCCACGGCCAGCGATGCCGCACAGAAATCACGCCGTCTCATTTCCCATCTCCCTCGCGATTTATTTGGTAGCTCAGCCGATTCTCCTGCGTACAGCTCAGGTGTCAAGGATTTGTTGATTCATAAGGAAGGTTGATGAGCTGGCGGCCAGCGACACGGTGGCGTCTAAGTCACGGCACGGAAGTGTAGAGCGGATTCCGGGAAGCTCGTAAAATAGAAATATGTTTCGCTCCCGCCTTTTGCATTTCGTTCTTTCTCTGGTTGTCATCGCGTTGGCGCCCCCTGTGTGGGCGGGCACGGCAGCATTCGATTTGTCCGGCCCCCGCATGGAAATGAGCGTGACCCGGGCAGGCGAGACGCTGCCAATTTCGCAGGTGCCCAATCTGCAGCCGCAAGACCGTTTGTGGATTCAC
>JBEKQR010000251.1:0-6753 GCA_049519515.1 Candidatus Korobacteraceae bacterium | reverse complement strand
ACACGACCTTGCCCTGATGGGTTTCCGCCCTACCATTTTCGAGATGTAACCACAGCCTGCCGGCTTGCTTTATACCGGCGTTCCGGGTTATCGCCTGCCCCGCGAACTGATCCGGGCGGAAGTTGCGGTCATTCAGTCTCTGGGCGTCGAGATCCGTTGCAATGTCCAGGTTGGGACGGATGTGACCTTCGCCGACCTTCGCCGCGAGTTTGCCGCTGTCATCATCGCCTGTGGCGCCAAAAGGTCGAGAGTACTGCCTATTCCGAACATTGACGCCATCGGTGTGATGGGTGGCGTGGACTTTCTGCGTGATGTTTCGCTTGGCAAAGAAATTTCTCTGGGACAGCAGGTGATCGTGATTGGTGGCGGCAACGTGGCCTATGACGTCGCCCGCACGGTGCTCCGCCAGGAAGAGTATGACGTATCGCGGACGGCGGCGCGCATGGCCGGAGTTCGGCAGGTAAACCTGGTCTGCCTCGAGTCGCTCGAAGAGATGCCCGCGGACACGGTTGAAATCCTCGAAGGCCAGGAAGAGGGGGTTACGCGCCACAACAGTTGGGGGCCGAAAGAGGTTCTGGTAAGCGAGAGGAACGGACAAAAATTCGTGCGCGGAGTGAAGTTCGTACGGTGCATTCAGGTCTACGACGAAAACAAGCGTTTCGCTCCGAAGTTTGATGAGTCGGTTACAACGGAGATTGAAGGTGACACGGTCCTGCTTTCCGTCGGGCAATCCGCCGATTTGAGCTTTATCGACGCCCAGCACGATGGCATCGAGATGCGTTCGCCGCAGCAGATCATCAACGATCCGGCAAGCGGTGCGACCTCGGCGCCGGGCGTATTCATCGCCGGCGACATTGCCTATGGTCCGCGGCTCATGATCCATGCCATCGCCAGCGGCAAGCAAGCGGCTCGTTCGGTCTACCGGTTCTTGCGCGGTAAGGAAATCGGGCCCGCGGAAGTCCAGTTCCATTTCCCCATCGAGCCTTATCGCCGGGAAAAGCACTACGAGCGCCGCTCGCGCTTGCACATTCCCATACTTTCCGCCGAAGAGCGCATGAAGAGTCCAACCGCGCTGGTCGAAATCGGCTACAACGAAGAACAGGCCTGCGCAGAAGCTGGCCGCTGTCTCGATTGCGGTATCAACACCATCTTCGATGGAGAGCGCTGCATACTGTGCGGCGGCTGCGTGGATGTCTGCCCCACCGTGTGCCTGAAACTGGTGACGTTCGACCGGCTGGCGCTTTCGTCCGAACTCGAGACGGCTACTCGTGAGTTAGGACTCGATCCTTCCGACCTCTCGGCCATCCTGAAGGACGAAGAACGCTGCATTCGTTGCGGACTGTGTGCGCAGCGTTGTCTTACTACTGCCATCACCATGGAGCAATTTAGTTTTGCCAAGGAGTGGAAGCCATGTCCCGTCTAGATCCACCCCGCGTAGACCGGCGCAGCTTTCTAAGTCTCGCGGCGCTGGGAAGCTTCTTTGCCGCTCTGGGCACGGCGGCTGCCGGAGTGTTCCGCCTACCCAGTCCGGCGGTGCTGCCCGGACCGGTGCGTCGATTCAAACTCGGTCCACCGGAGCAGTTTGCCGCCGGCAGTGAAACAGCCTTCGCCGAGCAGAACCTCCTTCTGTTCCGTGACGACGAAGGCGTCTACGCGATCTCGAGCACATGTACGCATCTGGGCTGCACCGTGGCACGGACCAAAGACGGGTTCGCTTGTCCTTGCCATGGCTCACGGTTCGACAGCCGAGGCGACGTGGTTGGAGGGCCGGCTCCACGTCCGCTGCCCTGGCTGGAGGTCAGCCGCGCAGCCAATGGCGACCTTATCGTTAACGCCGACAACGAGGTTCCGCAGGGCACGCGTTACCGCGTGTAGGAGGCACACCGTGGCCGAGACTGCAACCCGCGAATTTGTGCACAACCTGCGCGAGCTACCCCACACCCTGAAGGATGCCTGCTTCCGCCTGGGAAAGACGCCCGAGTCGGAGCGGGAAGAGTCGCAGGCTACTTTCCATAACCTTTTCCTGCACATCCACAGCGTGCGCGTGCACCTTCGCACGCTGAGCCCGACGCTTACCTTCGGACTCGGCTTGATGGCGATGGCCAGCTTCGTGATCACCATCATCACGGGCGTTCTTCTGATGGTCTACTACAAACCCTCGACCGATCTGGCTTATCAGTCCATCAAAGACATCCACTACATAGTTTCCACCGGACGCTTCATACGCAATATTCATCGCTGGGCGGCGCAGTTGATGGTGTTGGTGGTCCTGTTGCACATGGCGCGCGTCTTCTTCACCGCCAGCTACAAGAAGCCGCGCGAATTCAATTGGCTGGTTGGACTGGGGCTGCTGGTCGTAACTCTGGCCCTGAGCTTCACCGGTTACTTGCTGCCCTGGGACCAGTTAGCCTACTGGGCGATCACGATCGGCTCGAACATCGCCAACTCACCACGCGAGCTGACCGATGCCATCGGCCTCACGCAGTGGTTCGACCCAGGTGGTTTCCAGAAGCGCCTGTTGCTGGGGGCAAACTACGTCGGGCAGGACGCACTAATCCGCTTCTACGTCCTGCACGTCTTCATTCTTCCGCTGGTGCTGGTAGCCATGCTCGGAGTGCACTTCTGGCGCATTAGAAAAGATGGCGGTCTTGCCAAGCCCGAAGACCCCATGGGTGGGCTCGCCGAGTGGGGAGGCGAACGTCGCGCCGTATTCCAGCCGCTGGCCACGAAGACCTATGGTCTGATGGCGCTGGTGAAAGGCAAGCGTCCACCGGTAAACCGCGGGCCCGAGAACACGGTAATGAGCTGGCCACACCTGTTCTGGGCCGAACTCTCCGTCTTCATGGTTACCGTGGCGGTTACGCTTGTCCTTTCCTTCTACTCCGACGCGCCGCTAAAAGAACTCGCCAACGCTGCGATTCCTGAAAATCCAGCCAAAGCCCCCTGGTACTTCCTCGGAATTCAGGAATTGGTTTCGTACTCTGCGTTCACAGGCGGCCTGTTGATTCCAGCGATCGTGGTTGTCGGACTCGCATTGATCCCGTTCCTGGACCGCCGTCCGGGTGGAGAGGGCGTGTGGTTCGGTGCTGTCGGCGAGAAGTTCGTCTTCTGGCAATCTTTCTTCTTCGCCTTCGTCGTCACGGTGAGCATGCTCGTACTCACCGTAAACCTCGGCTGGTTGCGCACCTGGTTCCCCAACATCCACCAGCTCTGGATCATCATCATCAATCCCGGATCGCTGCTGGTTGTCATTTTCGCCGCGTGGTCGCTGTTCGTATTGAAGCGCAAGAACTCGGTCCGGCTCTCCGCAGTCGCACTGTTCACCTGTTTTCTGGTTGGCTTTACGCTGCTGACCTACTTCGCAATTGTCCATCGCGGGCCTAACTGGCACTTCTACTGGTGGCCCTCGCAGTGGCCGGTGCACTAGGGAGGAGAATGCGATGAAAGACCCCTCACGGATTTATCGCTGGCTCCTGCTGGCGGCCAGCCTGTTGACCATCGCCTACCTGGTGAGCGCAGCCGTACACGAAAACTACCTGGCGCAGTGGCGAACCGTGCAGCGCGAGTACCACGACCTTCTCCAGAAGAAAGCCACCGATGATCGTGGCCGCGAACTGCTGGCTAAATTCCGCATCGAGATGAAGCAAGCCAGCATTCCCGCGCTCGGCGCGGTGGATCGCTGCGTCACCTGCCACAACGGGATGGACGATCCACGCATGACCGACGTCGCGCGGCCGCACCGGACACATCCCGGGCACATCCTCGACAAGCATCCCATCGACCGCTTCGGATGCACGGTTTGTCACCACGGGCAGGGTGCGGCGTTGACTTTCCGGGAGGCCAAGGCCGACGACGTGTACTGGGATTACCCGCTGTTGCCGCCGGTGATGACCGAGGCCACCTGTATCACCTGCCATGACGCGGAAAAGCTGCCGTCCGATCAGATCCCGTTTTTGACCGCGGGCATGAAGCTCTACCAGGAAAAGAGTTGCGGCTCCTGCCATAAGCTCGGTGGACGCGGCGGCACACTGGCGCCGGCGCTCGATAACGAAGGCGCCAAGACCAAGCACCAACTCATCCTGACCAACCTGAAACCACCGCATACCACGTGGAATTGGCAATTGGCGCATTTCCGCGACCCAGGCAGCGTGGTTCCTGACAGCCAGATGCGCAACCCGACGGTGACCAGGCAAGAGGCGCTCGCGCTCACCGTCTATATGCTCTCGCAGTGGAAGCGGGACGTGCCGGAGAGCTACCTGGCGCCCGACAAGATCGAGCAGAAATACCGGGCGTTACATCCCGCGCCGCTGACTGGTGAGCAGGTCTACAAGCAGTACTGCACAGCCTGCCACGGCAATGGCACTTATTCCCGATGGGACAAGAAGTTTAACCGTTTCGTTCCTGCTATCCGCGGCGTTTCTCTGGTCGCAACGGCGAAGCGCGAATACCTCCGGGCCAACATCGAGCAAGGGCGTCCCGGCACCCAGATGCCTGCCTGGGGGCCGCATGCCGGCGGGCTGCTTGCGGAAGAGATTACGGCAGTCGTCGAGTATCTCCGCACTGGCGCTGCGGCCGCTCCGGCCATGAGTTCTCTGTCGCTACACGGCGACTCCGGCCGCGGGCTCTCTCTTTTCCTGATGAACTGTGCCGGCTGTCACGGTGTGGATGGCCGCGGTGGTATCGCACCGGAGATCGGGAACCCGGTCTTCCAACGGGCTGCCAGCGACGAATTTATTGTCCGCACGATTCGCAACGGCCGCATTAGAACGGCGATGCCCGCCTTCCAGCGTCCGGAAGCGCCGGCGCTAGGCGATCAAGACATCGCCGATCTGCTCGCCCACCTGCGAACCCTCACAGAGCATAAGAGTCAGAAGGCAACGGCACAAAACAACACACCCGCACCTCCCGCTGGAGGCAAACCATGAGCGACAAGAACGAACCCCAAAAGTGCTGGTCGCGACGCGACTTTATTCAGGCTGCGGCCATGTCGGCCGCAACCCTGGCCCTACCCGGCTGCTCACGCAAGGAAAAGCCTTTGCTCAGTACACTCACGGGCGATTTCGATCCGCTGCGTTCCTATCCCTATCGCGGATGGGAGGACTTTTACCGCAAGATCTGGACTTGGGATAAAGTGGTTCGATCGACGCACTCCGCAAACTGCACGGGTTCCTGCTCGTGGAAGGTGTACGTCCGCAACGGCGTAATGGTGCGCGAAGAGCAGGCTGCCGACTATCCTCGAATCAGCCAGGACCTTCCCGACTACAACCCGCGCGGCTGCCAGAAAGGCGGCTGCTTCACCGAATACGTCTACAGCCCGCAGCGCCTTCGTTACCCGCTTATCCGCTCCGGCGAGCGTGGAGAAGGCAAGTGGCGCCGCGCCACTTGGGACGAAGCGCTCACGCTGGTCGCCGAAAAGTTGCTCGACAATGTCTATAACTACGGCCCTGACACCAACTCATTCTTCAGCGTAATTCCAGCTATGAGCCCGGTCAGTTTCTGTGCCGGCTCCCGGCTTGCCCACTACATCGGTGGCGTTTTTCTCTCGTTCTACGACTGGTATTGCGACCTCCCGCCGGGTGAGCCGCTCACCTGGGGCGTACAGACGGAAGCTTGCGAATGTGCCGACTGGTTCAACTCCAAATACATTGTGCTCTGGGGATCGAACATTTCGCAGACCCGCATCCCGGACGCGCACTTTGCCTACGAAGCCCGCTACAACGGCGCCAAGATCGTCTGCATCTCGCCCGACTACAACGCCAGCGCCACGCACGCCGATCTGTACTTCCGCATTAACCCCGGCACCGACGGCATTCTCGCGTTGGGCGTTGCCAAATTGCTCATCGATCACAACCTGATCGACGCTCCTTATATAAAAGAACAAACCGATATGCCTCTGCTCGTGCTCACTGGCACGAAACGCTTCCTGCGCGAGTCTGATCTCAAGTCCGGCGGCAAGGAAGACATCTTCTATTTCTGGGATACGAAACGGCAGCATGCCGTGGCGGCGCCCGGCTCTATGGGCTCTGAGAAGAAGACCATCCAACTGAACGGCGCCGATCCTGCGCTGACTGGCACATTCCAAGTGCAGCTTGCCGACGGCCATAGCGTTGAAGTCACTACCGTTTTCGAAATACTCAAGAAAGAACTGGCCGGATACACGCTGGACAAAGTTGCCGCGCGCACCGGCCTGCCCGCCCACGAGATCGAACTCTTTGCCAAAGAACTCGGCACGCACAAGCCTGCGATGATCATTCACGGCGCAGGCACCAACCACTGGTTCCACAACGATCTGACCAACCGCTCATTCATCCTGCTGGTGGCCTTAACCGGAAACACCGGCAAGAACGGCGGCGGATTCAACCACTACGTCGGCCAGGAGCGCCTCTGGCCCGAGCAGGGCTTTTTCAAACTTGCCTTCCCGGAAGGCCGTGGGAAGCAGCGTTTCCAAAACACCACACTGTGGAGCTACGCTCATTCCACCAGCAAGGATCCGCATCTTTACAACGGCAAGCCTATCGAGTGGTACATCCAGGAATCGGTGAAGAACGGATGGATGCCGCTGTGGCCGAAGAACGGCCGCAAGCCGCGCGCCTTCATCGTGTGGCGCGCCAACTATCTGAACCAGGCCAAGGGTAACGAGATTCTCGAATCCTCGCTCTGGAAAGACCTTGACCTCATCGTGGACATCAACTACCGCATGGACACAACGGCTCTCTACTCTGACGTGGTGCTACCAGCGGCTAGCTACTACGA
>JBEKQR010000250.1:0-6764 GCA_049519515.1 Candidatus Korobacteraceae bacterium | reverse complement strand
ACCCCCGAACAACCCCACCCTAGCAAGGGAAGCTATGGGTGGGGCACCCCCGAACAACCCCACCCTAGCAAAAGAAGCTAGGGGTGGGGCACCCCCATCTGCATTGATTGTGTGGGCCTTCTATTTGCTTTCTGTGGCTACCGCTTTGCGCACGCGGTTCTTCAGGTGGTTGCGCACAAACCAGACGATGGCAATCAAGAGCAGGACGACAATCACCGCATCCAGGCGATGGAACCAGAGCTTGAGCCGCGGGTCGCTGTCCCAGCGCTCGCCCAGCTTGTAGCCGACGTAAGCCAGCACCCAGCACCAGGGCCAGGAGCCGGCAAAGGTGTAGAAATGAAAGCGGCCGCGCGGCATGCGGGCAATTCCGGCGGGCAGGGCAATGAAGGTGCGAATCACCGGCAGCAGGCGTCCGATGAAGACCGTAATGCTGCCATAACGCTGGAAAAAGCGGTCCGCCATTTCCAGGTCGTGCCGGTTCATCAGGATGTACTTGCCGTACTTCTCGATCAACGGCCGGCCGCCGTAGGCGCCGACCTCATAGGCGAGCACGGAGCCGAGATTGCATCCCAGCGCGCCCATGGTAGCCACCAGCCACAGGGAGCTGAAGCGGTGCGCGTAAACCAGGTATCCCGAGAAGGGCATTATCACTTCCGAGGGAAGAGGAATGCAGGCCGACTCGATGGCCATCAGCAGCACAATGCCCGGATAGCCCAGCGACGAGATTGCCGTTTTGATGAAGGCGGCCAGCGCCAAAAGAATGTTGGAGACCATGAAATCATTTAAGATTGAAGATTTTTGATTTCAGATTTGCCGGCAGTGTCCAGGCGGCTCAGCCTTATCTTCAATCTGAAAAGAAAATCGAAAATTAAAAATCGAAAATCGAAAATTGAAAGTCAAAAATCAAGAATTTTTTCGCGCCGGCGGTTCCATCTGAAATCAAAAATCAAAAATCAAAAATTCTCTTCCGTATCCTGGGTGAAGATGTAGCCTGCCAAGGTAGCGCCGGCGGGGGTCCTGGTGACGCGGACGCGGGTGGAATCGGCCGCGCCCGGCGGGACGTTGGCCTCGCGCAGCATGGCGAACTCCGCCAGCACCTCGCGATAGAGCTTGGTGACGAGATAGAGCTTTCCGCTCGCCTCGTGCCGCCAGACCTGCCCAAGTTGAATCGACTTTACCGGCATTTCGGAGTCCGCGCTCCCCCAGCGCGCGCAAAGCCGGCCGAGGGCGCCCTTCGGCAAACGCGCCTTCCATTTGCCGGGGCTATTCTCCAGCCTAAAGACTCCCGCGGACAGCGTCAACTGCCCGCGGGAGGAGGGAATGGGCGACTTCGCCATTCCCCGGGTCCGCGCCGGGGAGCCAAAGCCGGGCGGACCGTGATTTGTAGCTTGTTATCGCACCATGGAGAGCGCTCCGGACATGTGGTTCAGCAGGCTGGGCTTGCCTATGGCTTGCACGTAGACGGTGTAGCTGCCCTTGGCGAACTGGTATGCGCTCAGGTCCGCCGAATGCATACCGGCGGGGATCTTGACGATGGGCATCAGGTTCTGGCCATCGCTGGAGACGTGGATGACGTAGTGGTCAACGGTGTTCTCCTGTCCGCTGATGCTCCAGCTAAGAGTCTGTCCGGACATCGCAGGCGTGATGGCAACGCAGTTGTCGATGCCGGTTTCCATCTCGGTGCCTTCCTCGTAGTCGTTCCAGGTAGGAATTTGCATCAATGGAAGCTGGTTGGAGGCGGAGTAATTCTTGTTCACCTCGGTGAAGGTGGAGAGCCAGGTCTGCCCGCACTGCTGATTGATGTGGCGGTTTGCGCCCCAGGAGGCGATGGAGTCGTCAAAGCCTTTGTAGGCCGAGGCGATCGCCAGCATGGAAGCGTGCGCCAGCGCCGTCTGGTCGAAGCTGTCGAGGTAGCTGAGACCCATGTCGCTGGCGTTGCCGGTGATGCCCACCCAGCTGAAGCTGCCGTCGGAGTCGGCGATGGTGAAGCCGCCATTGTCTTGGAAGATAAACACCGGGTTGCCGGCGGCCTGGGCGCGCACCGTGCTCCAGTTGATGGCCAGCGAGGTGTTGAGAAAGAAGCCGATCACGGGACGGTTGTTCCAGCGCAGGTAGCGCGGAGAGTTGAAGTAGTTGGTGGCCATGTACTGAATGTCGGCCAGCAGCTTGGAGGTGGGGTCGGAGGTGGTGAGCGAGCCGGCGTCTTCGATGATGGCGAATTGGAAATTAGTTGTCGCTTCGGCAGCCGTCTTGACATTCAGGGTGGCTGTATCGAGGGTATTCCCCGGTCCGTACCAGTCGATCATGAAGCCGTCATAGCCGCGGCTCTGGGCGTTGGCAACCTGGTTGGCGACCACCGTCGGATTAGTTTCGTCGAGGCCGATGTTGATGTGTCCGGCGGAGCCCCACCACGGCATGTAGTGGGCGAAAATTTTGGTCGTGTGTCCGGAATAGAGAAGACTATGCACCGATACCTTGCTGATCGCCGCCGGCTTGATGTTGCCGTTCGTCGTGCCGGCAAAGCTGGCAGCGGCGCTGGTGTTGTTCGCGCTTTCGGCAGCCAATGATGTCGAGGGGACAACCGACAAGGGCGAGCCTGTCGGCACCAGCGAAACGGGCCCGGAGCCGGATGGCATAGCCTGCGTGCTGGCGGACGAGCTTGCTGATCCTGATTGTCCCAACATCTGGGCGGTGGGATTGGAGGATGAAGGCGAACCTCCACATCCAATAGCAGTCAGAATGGAAGCAATGGCAAGCACTAAAGCACCGATTCTTAAGTTCACTATGACTCCTTCAGGAACCCAAGGCGGGTCTGCTGGAGGAGAAGCTACAGTTCGGTTAACACCGATACAGTCGACCGTTGACTGTAGTGAACTTTGCTTTCCGACCTGAGTAGGCAGGGATGCAAAGACCTAACTGATCTAGGTCATCCTCTGTGAGGCCAGGAATTAAGAAATACGCCTGACGCAAAAAGCAGTGGTTTTCCGTATCAATTCCGCCCATAGCGCCGGACGAGGCAATGTGAGCTGCTGGGCAGAGTTCGTCAATACAGCAACTTAGCGAAGGCGCGCCGCTTGCATGGAGCGATGCCGCTCCAGCCATGGAACTGCAAGAGCTGGGCACTCATGAACAACGTGGCACAGCGTGGCGAGATGTGGCGGAGGCCCAAGACGCCGCGCCGGAGCCTTATGCGTGCGGAGAATTGGAGATCGCGTTAGAGCCAACGACTGAGAGGCTGATAGCTGCTCGAGGCGCCGCGCCGTGGAAGACGCTCCGGGCCGCCCGGCTGGGAGCAAATGACGGGTTTCCGACTCTGGTAGAATCCAAGACCGAGCGGCTGCGGCGAAACTGGTCCGGCGTCAAACTGGCGCGCAAGTCCTGGCATCAGACACTCTCGACGAAAGCATTTCCCCGGAGCCCCCGCCAGAGGCCGGTTGCGCCGTCGTTGGGGCGCAAAGTCGCATCACTACAAGGAGCTGGAATGGTAAAGCGGTCATTGATAGCAATGGGATTGGCGGCCTTGCTGGCCGTCGCGGTGGTGGCGCAGCAAAGTCCGGCGCCGAAGGACAACCAGCCAACCTCGCCGCTTAGCACAACAAAGGACAAGGCCAGTTATGCCCTCGGCATGAACCTGGGGACCCAACTGCACCGGGCAGGGGTGGATATCGATCCCGCGATTTTTGCGCAGGGCATGAGCGATGCCATGTCGGGAAAAACGCCGGCCATGACGCAAGAGGAGGCGCAAAAGGCCGTCACCGATCTGCGCAACGAGCAAATGGCCAAGCAGAAGCAGATGCAGGCGGAACTCGCGCAGAAGAATGCCAAAGAAGAGCAGGCGTTTCTGGCCGAGAACAAGAACAAGCCCGGCGTGACGACCCTGCCAGACGGCTTGCAGTACAAGATCCTGAAGCAAGGCGACGGGCCCAAGCCTGCCGTGGATGATACGGTCGTGTGCAACTACGAGGGAACCCTGATCAACGGCACCGTGTTCGACAGCTCCTACCAGCGCGGTGAGCCGGTGACGTTTCCGGTAAAGGAGGTCATAAAGGGCTGGAGCGAGGCACTGCAACTGATGCCTGTCGGGTCCAAGTGGCAGCTCTTTGTTCCCTCGGCCCTGGCTTACGGCGAGCAGGGAAGGCCCGGGATCGAGCCCAACGCCATGCTCATCTTCGAGGTGGAACTGATCTCGATTAATAACAAGGCGTCATAAAAAAGCGCTACCCAACATTGCAACGTGCCCCACATCTGCTGTGGTTGGCAGATGTGGGTTCAGACTTGCCACGAAAAATCTGCCATCAGCGATCGCAATTATTAACGGGCAGTAGTGTCCTCGTCGGCCATGATGGTCTTGTACCACTCCACCGTTCGCCGCAGACCCTCGCGGAAATCGACCTGCGGCGCGTAGCCGAGCCGCTTGCCGGCCAGCGTGATATCCGCCAGGGAATGCTTGATGTCGCCGGCCCGTTCGGGCCCGTGCTTCACTTCGCCGCTGTATCCGGTCAGCTCGCGCAGCAGCTTTACCGTGTCGTTCAAAGTGATCCGCGACCCGGTAGCTACGTTCATCACCGTCCCTGCCACCGCGGCGGCGGGCGCATGCGCCGCCAGCAGATTGCCCCGCACGACGTTCTCGATGTAAGTGAAATCGCGGCTCTGCTCGCCATCGCCAAAAACTGTTGGCGCCTCGCCGCGAAGCATGTTGAGGCTGAACTTGGCCAGCACGCCGCTGTACATCGAGGAAGGGTCCTGGTACGGCCCGAAGACGTTGAAGTAACGCAGGACGACGCCTTCCAGGCCATACACGCTATAAAAGGCTTTCAGGTAGAGCTCGCCCGCGAGCTTTGAGACCGCATAGGGCGAGATGGGATTGGGCGGCATTCCTTCATGCTTGGGCAGGGTTGGCGAGTCGCCATAAACCGAGGATGAGCCGGCGAAGACAAAGCGCCGCACCTTGGCGTCGCGGGCGGCAAGCAACAACTGGAGGGTGCCGGAAACGTTGTTTTCATTGGTAGTAACCGGGTCGAGCACCGAGCGCGGAACCGAGGCCAGGGCCGCCTGGTGAAAAACGATGTCCATGCCTCGGCATGCCGCCTGGCAGGCGCTGGCATCCTTGATGTCGGCCTCCATCAACTCCATCTGTTCGAGGCCGGCGACATTCTCCCTTTTGCCGGTGGAGAAATTGTCGATGCCGCGCACCCGCTCGCCTCTTTTCAACAGTTCCGCGGCAATTGAGCGGCCGATGAATCCAGCCACTCCGGTCACCAGATAGTCAGCCAATTTGGAGCTCCGTGCGAATGAACTTTGCAGCTATGATACACGCCAAATGATGTTTCAGAATGTAACGATCAGGTGTATGCGGAAGACGCACCAGCATTTCCTGCCAAAGATTTGTGCAGTGGAGAACCCGCCCCACTCAAGCCAAAGGATGGCTTGAGTGGGCCACCTGTGGGTGGGAACCAGCGGTAGTGCGGACGTCTCGTCCGCACCATTCATGAGCGAAGCAACACTCGTGGTACAATTCGGGCCGTCCATAACAACTTTGAGCGGAGGCGATATGCATTCAGCGATACGACGTTTGTCGTGCCTTGTCTGCCTCATCCTGGCCGGCGCTCTGTTTGCTGGCGCGCAAGTGCCAAGGCCAACCCCCAAGCCGCAGCCCAAACCCAGCTTGTTGGTAACCACTGATCTGGACTGCAACTGGACGCTGGATGGCATCTCGCAAGGTCCGTTGAAGGCTCTTGAAGTCAAAAATGTACGGGTGTCGCCGGGAGAACATGTAGTACAGGCCACCTCCAGCGATGGGCCGGACACTTTCCAGACGGTTGTCACCGCTGGCCAATCGGGCAAGGCGGTGCAGCTTCTGCTGAAGAGCGTGCAACAGGCGCGCCTGGAAAAGGAACAGGCGAGACAGGATAACGAAAAAAAGGAAGCGGCCGAGCGCAAACAGGAAGAAGCGAGTAAGCAGGAAGAAGCGCGTAAGCAGGAAGAAGAAAAGCGGAAGGCGGTGTCAGCTTCCGCCCTGCGGGGAAAATGGAGTTGGGGTATCGCCAAAGACGAAGTCGTAAGCAAAACCCCGTATATTGTTGTCTCACTCCGGGCGAAGAGTACCTGGCAAATGGTTGGGATTCGAGAAGATCAACTGGAACTGAGACCGATCGTTTCTGAGTCCAGGGTTAATGTGACCCATCGACGAGAAGAGCAGTCGACCAAATTGTTATCTAAAGAGAAGGATGGCTACTACTCACTGACCCGGAGGGAAAATAAACTGGAAGGGATTTTTCACCAGCCAAAGGGTAAACCAGATATTCCGGTGAGCGCCGAAGTGTCGCAGGATAACAACGAGATAACGATGACAGGGCTTCAAGGAGTGCAGACCCTCTGGAAACGGGAGAACTAGCGCCCGCGTGCGCGCAAGAAACACCCTGTCCACCTGCCGGTTCACCAGAACATAAAGATATAAAGACCCACATCTGCTAACTACGGCAGACGTGGGGCACGTGCGCCTGGCTGGGCCTCCACCGCGAAGATTGTCTACTTATCTATGTTCGGATCAAGCTGTTTTGCCTTGGCAATATCGGCATCGGCGCCCGGGTTGTTGCCCTTCTGGCGCTTCGCCAATCCACGCAGGTAAAACGCTCGCGCGTTATTCGGGTTCAGCCGGATGGCTTCGGTGAAATCCTGGATAGCGCGGTCGTGCTCGCGTCTTTTGCCATAGACCCTGCCACGGTTGGTGTAGGCCGGCGCTAAGCGTGGATTCAGCCGGATGG
>JBEKQR010000249.1:0-6781 GCA_049519515.1 Candidatus Korobacteraceae bacterium | reverse complement strand
GAGCGTGCTTCCGGCAGTTCGGCGCGCAGCTCTTCCAGGCGGGCGGTGGTGGCGCGCAGCCTCTTGCCCTCGCGCACGATGCCGGCTTCGCGCCACATCAGCTCCTGAATGGCCCCGATGCGTGATTCCAGAGCGGGGTCGCCGGCAGCCGTGCCGCCGTTACTGGCGTTGTTTCCCTTGGCGCATGCCGCTGCCCGGCTGGGCTTCTTCAGAGTGGATTCGGCGGCCATGGCATTGGCCGCGCGGGCGCCATACACCAGCCCCTCCAGCAGGGAATTGCTGGCCAGGCGATTGGCTCCGTGCACGCCCGTGCAGGCGGCTTCGCCGGCCGCATACAGGCCGGGCAGGGAGGTCCGGCCGCAAAGGTCGGTTCGCACCCCGCCCATGGCATAGTGAGCGGCTGGACGAACCGGCGCCAGGTCCGTTGCCAGGTCGATGTTGTATTCGAGGCAGGTGCTGTAGATGCGGGGAAAGCGTTTCTTGAGCCGCTCGCCGTTGAGGTGGGTGAGATCAAGATAAACGACCGGGTCCTTGGCCGGCGAGATCTCCAGCTCGTGGGCGATGGCCCGCGCCACGATGTCGCGCGGGGCCAGCTCCGCCATGTCGTGGTACTTGGGCATGAAGCGCGCGAGGTTGTCGTTGAGCAGGTAGGCGCCCTCGCCGCGCAGGGCCTCCGAAAGCAGGAAGCGAGGCGCGTTCTTCACGTAGAGAGCAGTCGGATGGAACTGCACGAACTCCATGTCGCTGATCTCGGCCCCGGCGCGGAATGCCATGGCAACGCCATCGCCGGTGGCGACGGCCGGGTTGGTGGTGTTGGCATAGACCTGCCCGATGCCGCCGGTTGCCAGCAGCACGGCCGCCGCCGCGATGCGCTCCGGCTGGCGCTGCTCGTTCAGCAGGTGAACGCCGGCCACCCGTCCGTCCTCTACCCAGAGATCGGTGGCAAAACCATGTTCGCGGAAGCAGACATGCTTGAGCGCGGCGGCGCGGTGGTAGAGCGCGCGGCCAATCTCGCGCCCGGTGGAGTCGCCGTTGGCGTGCAGCACGCGATTGCGGCTGTGCGCGCCTTCGCGCGTGAACGACAGCTTGGTGCCCTGCCGGTCGAACTTGGTGCCCCATTCGATCAGCTCTTCGATCCGGTGCGGGCCTTCTTCGACCAGAACGCGGGCGGCATCCGGATTACAGAGGCCGTCGCCGGCCACCAGCGTATCCTGCAGGTGCAGGCAGATCTCATCCTCGTCGCTGAGCGCGACTGCGATTCCTCCCTGTGCATACTGGGTGTTCGACTCGCGAATGTCCAGCTTGGCAAGGCAGAGTACCCGGCCATAAGGCGCCAGTTCAATGGCGGCCCGCATGCCGGCAATTCCGGCCCCCACAACGATGAAGTCAGTCTCGTGCACTCTTCCTCGTGGCAAACGGGGTCCCCAGCCAGCGCTGCATTTGCGCTTGCCGGAGTGACAGACGGGAATTCCGGCAGCCCCGTCTTGCTGGGGTAAGAAATTACTCAGGTCCCCGCAAGCTAATCAGAACCCCTGTGCTCTCTCGCAGGTCTGCTGGATACCCACCTGCGCAAATATTATCACTGCAGCGGCGCTGGACAACATCTTTCAGCGCTGCCCGAACTGCATCTTTCCGCTTTTCCGCTTTATGCCAGGGTGCGGTAATATAGGCATTTGATCCGCATAAACATAGAAACCGCCTCCAAGCCGTATGCCGCCCTGATCGAGCAGGGTTTGTTGCGCTCGGCCGGAACCCACATCCGCGAGATGATGCCGGACGCAACCAGGCTGTTCACGGTCACCGTTCCTCCCGTGCGCAAGCACTATGGCAAGACGCTGGGACACTCCTTCGAAGCGGCCAAGCTGGAGAACGCCTTCATCGACATGCCCAATGGCGAGCGCTACAAGACCCTGGACACGGTGGAAGACCTTGGCAGCCGGCTGGTGAAGCTGGGAGCGGACCGGCGTTCGACGATCGTTACCCTGGGCGGAGGCTGTGTCGGCGACGTGGGCGGGTTCCTGGCCGCGATTTACATGCGCGGAATCGACTTCGTGCAGGTTCCCACCACGCTTCTGGCCCACATCGACGCTTCCGTGGGCGGCAAGACGGGGGTAAACCTCTCGCTGGGAAAGAACCTGCTGGGCTCCTTCAAGCAGCCCTCGCTGGTGCTCATCGATCCCGACGTGCTGTTGACTCTGCCCGACCGGGAATTCAGCTCGGGACTGTTTGAAGCGCTGAAGACGGGCATCATCCGCAGTCCGCAAATCTTCGAGTTCATGGAAAGCAACCGCGAGAAGATTCTGCGCCGCGATGCGGCAGCCATGGAATGGCTCATCGCCGAGTGCCTGCGGGTGAAGGCGTCGGTGGTCGCCGAGGACGAGGAGGAGCATGGCGTCAGGAAGGTCCTGAACTTCGGGCACACCATCGGCCACGCCCTGGAGGCCGAGACTGGCTACCGGCACTTCCTGCACGGAGAGGCCGTGGCCTGGGGCATGGTCGCCGCCAGCATGATCGCCGTCGGCCTGCAAAAGGCCAGTTCGGCCACGGCGCAGCGCATCATAAGCTGCATTTTCTCTTACGCGCACCTGCCCAAAGTGGACGTCAAGCCGCGCAACATCCTGCGCCGCCTCGCGCGCGATAAGAAGGCGCTGGCCGGCAACGTCCAATGGGTGCTGCCGGTGGAAATCGGCCAGACGGAATTCGTCTTCGACGTGCCGGAACGGGCGGTGCTGCAGTCCATCGAGGAGCTGCGGTATCTCTCATAACCCATTTTTGATTTCTGATTTTTGATTTCAGATTGAAAGACAAAAGCACAGCCGCTTAACCACAGAGGACACAGAGTACACGGAGGCATAGCAGCGGGGAGACATTTTAATGCGGCCAGAACTGGTTTCAAGAATAATTTCTTTGAAAGGGCATGGCTTTAGCCATGCCGTCACGGGCCAGCAAAGATGCGGGCTTTAGGGAGTACGTGAGAACTTCCCGTGCAAGAGAGGAGTGGGAAAAAGGGCGCTACGCCGCGTAGCGGCGATGCTGCGGGGTCCCCAGGAAACGCCGCCTTTGCGTTTCCTGGGGTGCAAGTTAGCCCAGCGCTTCAGCGCTGGGTATGCATAAGTGGGAAGTTTCTGAGCCCCGTAGGGGCGGCGCGTGAGTTCTTACGCAGACACCTTAGCCCCTGAGGAAGTTCTTGTTCCTTCTAAAAATTAACTTTTGAAACCAGTTCTAGTTGTGATCCTCCTCCTTTACGCTGTGTACCTGTGGTTTAGTAGTTGCCGTTAATGCTTTCAATCTGAAATCAGAAATCTGAACTCTCGTCCATGCCGGAACAGGACAAATCTCTTCCCCCCCAGCCGCTGCAACAACCATCTTCGCCGGGAGCGCGCACGGCCGGAGCCCAGGACGAGGAAGCCGCCGCGCGCGCCGTGCGCGAGATGTTCAGCTCCATCGCCCCGCGCTACGACCTGTTGAACCACCTCCTCTCCTTCAATACCGACCGCTACTGGTGGTGGCGCGCCGCCCGCAGCTTCAGCCACATTCTTCGCCGTCCGGGAGCCAGCGTGCTGGATGTTTGCTGCGGCACCGGCGATATGACCTTCGCTCTCCAGCGGCAAGCGGCCCGCGGGGTGCGGATCGCAGGCGCGGACTTCTCCCCGGCCATGCTGGAGCGCGCCCGGCGCAAGGGAGCAGGCAAGCCGGTCGAGTGGCTGGAAGCCGATGCCTTGCGCATGCCCTTTGCCGATGGCAGCTTCGAACTGGTCACCTCGGCCTTCGGCTTCCGCAACCTGGCCAACTACGATCAGGGGCTGGCTGAAATCTATCGTGTGCTTAAGAACGGCGGCGAGGTGGGCATTGTCGACTTTGGCGAACCGCAAGGATTGCCGGGAAAGATTTACAACTTTTACTTTCGCCACATCCTGCCGCGGGTCGGCACCCTGATTTCCGGTGTTCAAGGGCCTTATGCGTATCTTCCAGCGTCGGTCTCGCGCTTCCCCAGTCCCGAGCAGATGCTGGCGCGCATGCGGCAGGCGGGATTCACAGCCACGGCCTACACTCCATACACCTTCGGAATTGCCGGTCTCTATCGCGCGCAAAAACCGTAGCCCGCAAACCGTAGCGCCACCGCCCCCGGTGGCGGGCCGCGTAGTCTAAAGATGCGCAGGAAATAGAACCCGCCGGCGAGGGCGCCGGCGCTACTGCCCGAAGCTTGCCACCAACGCCTCGCGGTTGGTGTGCTGGATGATGCGCGGATAATCGTCTCCCAGGAAGCCGCGCAAGGCCTGCGTATCCATCAGGCAGGAGCCGTAGAGATACGGGGCGGCCTCGGGCGGGACCTCCGATATGCCTTGTCTCCATCGCCTTTCCAAAGTCCACCGGCACAAGCGGCGCGGAAGCCGAATCACTTTGGCGCCGGCAATCTCGGCGCATTCGCCCAGGGTGATGGGCTCATCTCGTGCGGCGACGTTGAAGATGACCAGGTGCCTGTTTTCCTCGGGACGCCCGGCATCCTGGGGAGCCGCGTTCCTCTGGGGTTCTGCCTGCAGCAGGTGCGCGATGAGCCGGGCGGCGTCATCCACGTGCACGAACTGGAACTGGTTGCGCAAAGCCGCCGCTCCGAAAGGAACGGCGAGCGGGAGGCGCTTACCGCCAGGCGCATTCTTCCCGGTGCCGGCAGGCACGCCGCGCAATGCGCTCAGAACACAGCTCCACGCCCCTTCTCCGGCTATGTTCGCCAGGCGCAGGACGTAGCTGGTGCGGTTTGCCGCCGAGCCGGCCCAATACTGCGCCACATGGTCGCTTTCCATCGCATGTATGGCGGCAGGCAGGCTGCGGGCCGCGAAGGTTGCCGTTTCCGGCGATGCTGCGGGCACATCGGGACCATAGACCTGGGCGCTGCTGCGAAAGACGATTCTGTGTATCTGGTTGCCGCGGCGGGTTGCCTCGGTCGCCGCTTCCATGACGCGTCCGGCGCCGGCTACATTGACCTGCCACAAACGAGTCTGGTCGGCGGTCTCCTTGGGGTTGTGGGCGCGGGCGAAGGCCAAATGCACAATGTCGGTCACCTCGGCCTGGCGAATGATCTCGACCAGCCGGCTGGTGGCAGCCTCCCGGCCCAGGTCAACCGGCTCGTAGGCGTAAATGTCAGGCGAAGCGGGCGGCCGGAGGTCAACGGCAATCACCCGTTTTCCGCGCAACAGGGGCAGAAGCCTGCCGCCCAGGACTCCGGAGGCGCCGGTCACGAGCACCGTCGCTTCTGACCGCGTGTTCACCTGTGCTGCTCCGGTTGGCCTTGTCGCATCCGGCCAAACGAGTGGAGATTGAGCCTGGTTATATGAGGAGTCAAGTTTCGCATAATTTGGTCTGAACCCCTTCGCCGAGTCCGGCCTTGCGGAGTGCGCCAAGACGGTTCATCTCCGCGCGCGTCGCGCCCGGGGCAAAGGCAGCTTCCCGCTGCATCGTAACACACGCCAGCGATTTCCCACCCCGGCAGGGTGTCCCAGGTTCCGCGCTGCCGGAAACTCATTGTGAGTTAAACAGTGCGGCCTGGTTGGGCTTACCACTTATAGCAAAATGCTCTCGCGGCTTTTCGGCGCTAAGCTGGGGGAATAGCCTTGCCGGAGCCCGTTTGCAGGTTCGCCTCGCGCCATGGCAGAGTAAACTAAGACCTGTTTCTCACAGGAGAATTTCAGATTAAAGATTGCAGATTGCGGATTGCGGATTGAACAGCTCAGCCTTAAGCTCAGCCTTGATTGCAGGAATCTCCGGGAACAAGCAATTCTGAAACTGCAATTTGAAATCTGCAATCCGCAATCTTCAACCTGAAATAAACAGGAGCATGGCCGGACAAGCACTCAATGCGGAGACGATGCGCGCGGAAAAGCGTGGTGTGGCGCGCAATTCCGTTTTTGCCGCCCTGCTGATTACGGTTTGCAAGTTCATCGTGGGTTTCTCCACCGGCAGCCTGGGAATCCTGTCGGAAGCCATGCACTCGTGTCTCGATTTGATCGCCGCCCTGGTAACGCTGTTTTCGGTAAGGGTAAGCGACAAACCCGCGGATTTCGACCATCAGTACGGCCATAGCAAGGTGGAGAACTTCTCCGCTTTCATCCAGACGTGGTTGCTGCTCGCCACCTGCGGCTGGATCGTCTGGGAGGCCTACCAGCGGCTGCTCATGCATACGGTGGAGATCGCGCCCAGCGTCTGGGCCTTCGCCGTGATGTTGGGCTCCATCGGCGTGGACTACTGGCGCTCGCGGGCGCTGCGGGCGGTGGCGGAAAGGTACAACAGCCAAGCCCTGCGGGCCGACGCCCTGCACTTCAGGACGGACATATGGTCCAGCTCGGTGGTAATTCTCGGGCTGGTGCTGGTGTGGCTCGCCCGGGTGCTCAAGCGGGACTGGCTCTTCAAGGCCGATCCCATCGCGGCGTTGTTCGTGGCCGTGGTCGTCGTCTACGTGAGCTGGCGGCTGGCGCGGCAGACGATTGACGCTCTGCTGGATGCCGCTCCCCACGGCAGGCGCCGGCAGATCATCGAGGCAGTCGAGGCCCTGCCTGGAGTTCTGGAGATCAATCGGGTGCGCATCCGCAGCGCCGGAAGCCGCTACTTCGTCGACCTCGGAATCGGCCTGGGGCGCAACGTGACCTTTCTGGCGGCGGAGGAAGTGGCGCGAAAGGTCACCGAAACCGTCCACCGGCTCCTCCCGGAAGCCGACGTGATCGTCAACACCGTGCCGCGCGCGGCCCACTGGGAGAGCATCTTCGACCGCGTCCGCGCCGCCGCCCTG
>JBEKQR010000248.1:0-6799 GCA_049519515.1 Candidatus Korobacteraceae bacterium | reverse complement strand
CGGCGAGCTGGTTGCGCCGCTCCGCCAGAATCGGAAACAGCGTAAAGACGCTTTCCATGCCGTCTGCGACGGCCCGT
The DNA here is from genome assembly GCA_049519515.1 of Candidatus Korobacteraceae bacterium. Lineage (GTDB taxonomy): Bacteria > Acidobacteriota > Terriglobia > Terriglobales > Acidobacteriaceae > CAWBRT01. Next base: position 6,722 of record JBEKQR010000248.1, on the reverse strand, counting down.
TTCTGGTAGTTGGCGTAGGCTCCCATCTTTAGGTTCTCGATGACGCTGAGTCCGGGGAAAACCTGCCGCCCTTCGGGCACGTGCGAGACGCCTGCCTTCACGATCTCGTCCGGGCGCAGCGAGTGCAGCGGGCGCTCGGCGAAGGTGATCGCTCCCGCCGCCAGCCGCAGCAAGCCGGAGATGGCTTTCAGCGTGGTGGACTTCCCTGCCCCGTTGGCTCCAAGCAGCGTCACTACCTTGCCGTCAGGCACCTCCAGGGTAATCTCCCGCAGGACCGGCCCGCCCATGCCGTATGAGACAACCACTTTGTCGAGCTTAAGCGTGTGCCCCTCCCCGGCCCAGGTAGGCCTCGATCACGGCTGCGTCCTGCTGAATTTCCGCGAAGCTGCCCTGGGAAATCTTCTTGCCGTAGTTGAGCACGAAGACGCGATCGCTGAGGGCTTCCACCAGCGCCATCTCGTGCTCGATGAGAAGAATAGATACCCCCGAGTCGCGTATCTTTCGCAGCAGCGCTATCAGGGTTCCCTTCTCGCTGCTGTTCAAGCCGGCGGCAGGCTCGTCGAGCAGCAGGAGCTTGGGGCGCGCCATGAGGGCGCGGGCAATTTCGACCACCTTCTGGCGGCCATAGGGAAGGTTGCGCGCCAGCTCGTCCCGGTATTGCCGCAAGCCGGTGAAGTCGAGCATGGCCTCGATGCGATCGGCGAACTCCTTCGTTTCCTGGCGAATCTTTCCGGTTTGCAGCAGCACGTCCCAAAGATTGGAGCGCCGATGGACGTGCGCGCCCAGGCGGATATTATCGAAGATCGAGAGCCGCAGCAGCAGCCGGATATTCTGGAAGGTGCGCCCGATGCCCATGGCGCAGATCTCATGCGCCGGGCGGCCATGGATCGGCTTACCCTCGAATGCCACCTCGCCCGCGGTCGGCCTGTAGATGCCGGTGATCACGTTTACCAGGGTGGTCTTGCCGGAGCCATTGGGCCCGATGAGGCCGCAGATTTCGCCCGCTCCCACGCTGATGTCAACCTCGTTGACCGCCACGATGCCGCCAAAGCGTTTGCTCAAACGCGCCGTCGTCAGCAGGCTCATTTCGGCACCTCGTCGCGGCCCGAGGCGGCAGCAGTGCGCGCGGTGGGGTCCCCGGCAAACGCCGAAGTTACGTTTGTTGGGGTGCCAGCGGTTTCAACCGATGACGGAGGCACAGGTCGCGCGCGACGCAGCAGGTGCTTCAGGTTCTCGATCTCCAATACCTTGGTGTAGCGCAGCATGAGCAGCAGGATCAGCGAGTAAACCACCATGCGGCTGCGCACCATGAAGCGCAGGAACTCGGGCAGTGAGGTGACGGCCAGCGAACTCAACAGGCTCCCGGTGACGTTGTCCATGCCTCCCAGGACCACCATCAGCAGGTAGGTCGCGCTCTCGTTCAAGGTAAAGGAGTCCGGGTTGAGGTACCCGGCCATGTTGGCGAAGAAAACCCCGGAGAGACCAGCCAGCACGGCGGAGATGACAAAGGCCAGCAGCTTGTAGCTCCTGACGTTCACGCCCATGGCGGCGGCGGCGACTTCATCCTCGCGGATGGCCTTGAGCGCCAGGCCAATGTGCGAACGGCTCAGGCGCAGCGTGCCGATGGCGGCCAGCAAGCCAACCACCAGCATTATGTAATACAGAGAAAAGCCGCTGGCTATCGTCGGGATGCGGTTCAGTCCGAACGGCCCTCCCGTCAGGCTTTCAGCGTTGAGGATGAGGATGCGCACGATTTCGGCAAAGGCCAGGGTGTTGACGACCAGGAATGGTCCAGTCAACTTGAACGACGGGAAGCCCAGCACGATGCCCACCAGGCCGGTCACGACCGGAGCAACCAGCAGCGCAATCCAGGGAGAGACGCCGTAGTTCACGCCGAGCACGCCGTAGGTATATGCGCCCACCGCTACCAGTCCGGCCTGCCCCAGTGATAGCTGCCCGGTGTAGCCGAGCAGAATGACCAGGCTCAGCACCACCAGCGCATTCTGTATGCCGCGCTCCAGGATGTAGAACTGGTAGGAGGGAACGCCTGTCAGGGGGACCAGGGCCAGAAGCAGGAAAATACTCCCCAGCACGCCGATCCGTTTCAAATAACGCAGCTTGGCCACGGCGTCTCCGTCCCCCTCAAACTTTCTCCGAGATGTTGGCGGAGAATATGCCGCCCGGCCGGAAGAGCAGGAAGATGATCAGGATGATGAAGATGAAGACATCCTTGTAGGTAGAGACCACGACCGTGGCAAAGACCACTTCTGCAACGCCCACAAGGATGCCGGCTATCAGCGCCCCGGCAAAGCTCCCGAGGCCGCCGATGAGGACCACGGCGAAGGCTTTCAGACCGATCAGGCCGCCCATCTCCGGAATCAGTGGAAGGATGGGGGCGATCAGGATACCGGCCACCGCCGCCAGCCCCGTGGCCAGCAGAAACGTCAGCGCCACCAGCCGGCTGACCCGCACGCCCATCAGCGAAGCCGTGACCGGCCGCTGCGCCACCGCCCGCATGGCAATGCCGAGAATGCTCTTCTTGAAGAAGACTTGCAGCAGGGTAACCAGCACCACCACGATGGCAATGTTCAGGATGTAGTAGGGCATGATGATGAGGTTGCCGACGTGTATGGGGTTGTCGCCTAATGGAGTGCTGAAACGCTGCGGTGCCGGGCCCCAGAAAACCAGGATGCCGTTCTGGATCAGTATCAGCAGCGCGACTGTGCCAATGATGATGATGTCCGGGTGCAGCCCCTGGGAAATCATGGGATAAAAATAACCCAGGCTCAGCAGGTATCCGATGATGCCCATGATGGCGAAGGTCAGCAGAAAAGCCAACGGATACGGCAGCGCCATGCGGGCAAAGGTAGAGAGCATGACGAAGCCGCCCATGGTCATCAGGTCGCCCTGGGCGAAGTTGAACAGGCCGGTGGCATTCCAGATCAGGGAGATTCCGAGGGCCGCCAAAGCATAGATAAGCCCCATGTTCAAGCCCTGGATCAGGATTTGAATGACTACGTCAAGCCCCATGCGGTCCTTTCATCCCAGCAACGGCAGCAACCGCCGTTGCCTTGGCTCCCGGAACGCCCCGCGCTGCCCAGAAAACCAATTTTGCGTTCACTGGGGCGAAAGTGAGGTGAACGAAAGGGCAGGAAGCGCAAATCTTTCCTGCCCCTTGTGCTGCGGCTTCCCTATTTAATTACAGGATAGTTTTCGCTCATAAGCATGGTCCACTGGCCATCCTTATAGACCTGGGTGCTCATGTGGTGGACCAGGTTTCCTTCCTTGTCCGCGACGTAGTGCCCCAGCACGCCCTGGTAGTCCAGCTTGGACAGCTCTTGCCGGACCTTCTCCCGGTCGAGCCCGACCTTGCTGATTATGCTTGCCACTATATAAATGCTGTCGTAGTGGTTCACATGGGTGGCGGAGGGTACGCCGTACTTGGCGGTGTACTTCTTGATGAACTCCTGAACCTTGGGGTTCGGATCGCCGGGGGAGAGGGTAGTGGTGGTGACCATGCCCTCGAAGTTGTCCTTGCCGGCAAGGTTGATGACGGCGGGATCGCTGGCCGCGCGCTCGCTGAAGATTGGCAGGTTCTTCATGCCCAGTTCGGAGCGCTGGCGGGTGATCTTGCCGACTTCAGGTGTATAGGCGTAGAGGAAGATGCAGTCCGCGCCGCTCTTCTTGATGGCCAGAAGCTGGGCGGAGAAATCCTGATCGTTGTCGTTGAACGTCTGCACCGTGACCGGCTTCAGGTTGAACTGCTTCATGGCCGGTTCGGTGGCTACCCAGTTGGCCTTGGAGTAGTCGTTGAGGCCATAAATGACGGCCGGCTTCTTGATGTTGTACTTTTCGACCGCGGTCTTTACCAGCAGCGGGATCCAGTACTCGGAGGAGATTTGCATGCGGAAGGTGTAAGGGTTCCCCTGCCTGGTGGTGAGGGCGCTGGTGGCGTCGGTGATGGTCGGGATCTTGGCGTCCTTCCAGAGCTTTTCCGCGGCCAGAACGCCGCCGCTGCGGTTGGGGCCCAGCATGACGATGGGATCAAGCGAGATCGCCTTCTTGACCGCGTCAATGGCGGCGGCGGAGTTGGAGGTCTCGTCAACCTCGGTGTACTCAATCTTGAGCTGGCTGCCGTCCGGCAGTTTGACTCCGCCCTTGGAGTTGATCTCGTCCACGGCTATCCTTGCAGCCTGCACCAAATGAATGCCGTAAGAAGAGGCGCCGCCGGTGAGCGGAGCGAGGTGGGCGATCTTTATGCTCTTGGGCGTGCTCTGACAGCCGGAGAGCGCCAGCGCCGCCACCAAGAGACCCAACAGGAGCCACAGTAAATACTTGTGCTGTTTCACGTCATTTCCTCTCTGCAAACGGGGTCCCCAGCGGACGCCGATGTTGCGTCTGTTGGGGTCGAAACCGAATTGAATCGCCATCGGGTCCCGGGCAAGCGCCGTCTTTGCGCTTGCTGGGTTGGACCCGTAGGCACAGCAAAACCGGAGCCCGGAATCCGCCTACCGCTTTGCGGATCGCTGAACGCCAGCAAAAATGCGAGATGCGAAGGGCCGGAAATTTCCGACAATAATTTCTCCCACGCATGCGCACAACTGGATGGTTGACGAAACCTCTGGAACACACTAATGGCGCTTGCCTTAGCTAGCGTGTCAGATAGATTTTGCCTTCGTTAGATAGTACCGCGCCTGTCAAGCAGAATCACGCCTCTTTTGTGCAGGAAATTGCGGCAGGATTTAAGATTGCAGATTGAAGATTGCAGATTGAAGATTGCAGATTCAAAGCCTGGCGTGGCAATGTTTTCTTCAACTAAAATTCGCCGACGTCAAATCTTCAATCTGAAATAATCTGAAATCTTCAATCTGCAATCTTAAATGGATGGTATGTCTATCGCCGAAAACATCGCGCGCATACGAGAGCGCATCGCCGCCGCGGCCGGCCGTGCCGGGCGCGATCCCTCGCGGGTTGCGCTAATGGCGGTTTCCAAAACCATGCCGGCGGACCGCATTCGCGAAGCCTTTGAGGCCGGCCAGCGCCTCTTCGGCGAGAACCGGGTGCAGGAGTTCCAGGCCAAGCACGCGGAACTGAGCGCGGCATCGTCCGTCATGGCTTCGCCCGTTTGCTACCTCGCCGACATCGAGGCGGCCGAGTTTCACCTTATCGGCCACCTGCAGTCGAACAAGGCAGCCAAGGCCGCCGAACTCTTCCAGGCGGTCGATTCGCTCGACTCGCTGCGGCTGGCCGAACGGCTGGATGCGGCGGCAGCCAAGCTGGGCAAGACCTTGCGCGTGCTGCTGGAGGTGAACGTCGGCGGCGAGCAGGCAAAGTCAGGCTTGGCCGCCGATTCCCCCGAATTGTTGCAACTTCTGCAAGCCGCCCCGCGCCTGCGCCGCTTGGAATTTCGCGGGCTGATGACCATCCCGCCTTTTAGCGAAGACCCGGAGGACGCCCGGCCTTACTTCCGGCGGTTGCACGAGTTGCGCGACCGGCTGGCGGAGACTACAGGCATGGCTCTCTCCGAGCTCTCGATGGGAATGTCGCATGATTTCGAGATTGCCGTCGAGGAAGGCTCGACCTGCGTCCGCATCGGCACGGCGATCTTCGGCGCGCGCGGGTAAAACGAACCCACATCTGCCAACTGCAGGCAGATGTGGGGCACTCCAATCTTCGAGGCGTGTGGGTAGGGTGGACGCGTCAGGTGTGTGCGTGAAAACCCGTGCATCGCCCCTACGGGGCTCGAATTTCATAACAGCTTTCCCCACTGAAGCATGGGGCTAACAAAAACACTGCGCCTCCGGCGCGATGAACTTCGGCCAGACCAGCCAATACGCCTTCGTGCGAGATTTTGGGGCTTACCGAACACTGCGCCTCCGGCGCTATGGTTCCGGCCCGGGCGCAGCCGTGGTTCCCAACAACAGCCAGAGCCGCGTAGCGGCGATGTTTGTTAGCCCCGCACTTCAGTGCGGGGAAGATGGAGTTGTTTGATTCGAGTCCCGTAGGGACGGTGCTAACCAAAAACGTGGCGCGGATCGTAGGCGATTCCACAATATTTTAGCAGCGCCACAAACTCCTCCTCGAAGCTGCGCCGACGGTGATGTTCCGCCTGACTCTGGATGTATTTCTTCACTACGGGTAGTTGCGATGGACTCACGCTGAAGGCACCGTAACCCTGCTGCCAGCAGAAACGTGGCCCCATCCAGCGGGAAGAGCCGCCTTTGAGTTTCTGAACGGCATGGGCGAGTGTAAATGAAGCCGGCAAGACCAGAAGCAGATGAACGTGGTCTGCCGTTCCGCCTGCGGCAATCAGAGAAAACCCTTCGCTTTTCGCGATGCCGTCGAAATAGGCATAGAGGCCGCTCATGCAGCTGGCTGCGATCAGCGGGCTTCGTTCCTTTGTGCTGAACACGCAATGGATGAAATTGCTGGTATAGGTGTGTGCCATTTTGCACCGTCCCTACGGGACTCGAATTCTATAACAGCTTCCCCCACGCTGAAGCGTGGGGCTAACAAAAACACTGCGCCTCCGGCGCGATGGTCTCGGACTGAGCCACACCCTAACTCGACCCGAACTCAAGGATTAGGCTTGCGAACCGTGCCACCGCACCGTCCCTACGGAACCGCACGGTGGTTCTCGTTGATACGCACGGTCTGGGTCCGGCAACCGCCAAAGCCGTGCGGCGGCGACGTTGGTTAGCGAAGCGCCTCAGCGCTGGAAG
>JBEKQR010000247.1:0-6856 GCA_049519515.1 Candidatus Korobacteraceae bacterium | reverse complement strand
TAGCGCTGGTCTCCAGACCGGGGTCCCCAGCAAGCCTGCTTTTGGCTTGCTGGGGTGAGAGACCGGCTGTCCGGGGGGCGTCTACGCCCGCCGCTTCATCAGCTCCAGCCCGGCCGCCCACGCACCCAGTCACGGCGGTATCAGGCGGCGAACGCAGCCAACTGGCGCAGCGCTATAACGAATTTCACGCCCTGCTGGTACAGGTGGGGAAGCACTACTGCCTGAAGTCGGCGCCCAAGTGCGAAGGGTGCCCGCTGGCGGAGTTTCTCTGAATCATCCTACTTATCCTTCGAGTGAGAGACCCAGAAAAGCCGCTCGAATCCTGCATACCGCTTCTGTCTGGGTTCGGCGAGACTGGCGAGATGGCGATTTTTCTAGTGATGGACGAGTCCGGGGTTTCTGCTGGTGTGAACCGCACAAAAAACCCACCCTAACCGCACGTGGCGTAGGGTGGGTCACACGCTTACGAATACGACAATTTTTGCTCCGCGCTAGAACACAGCTGTGCCCAGAGGATCGGACTGAGTAGCCGCGCTCTCGCCGCCATTATTGGCCGTATTGTGTGTGAAGTCCGGCTGTCCAATCACCAGCGTGGCATTCATGCCGTTGCTGAACGGGGGTACAAAGACGAGGGTGCGATTATTTCCTCCTTCGGTCACGTAGGCACTCCCGCCCCTATCAAATGCAAGCCCAACAGGACCGCTCAGCGTACTCGGCCCGATGCCGCCGTTGTTGGCAGTAGCGGAGGTGAACGCCGTCGCGATGGGCTGGCCAAACTCCAGGGTGGCGGGAGCGCCATTGACCATCAGATCCACTTTGGCGTACATCAGCACACGGTTGTTGTTGAAGTCGGTCAACCAGAGGTTGCCCTGTGGGTCAAAGGCAAGGCTTTGGGGGTCGCTTAGTGACGTTGCTGAGACACCGCCGTTATTGGCAGTGCCCGTGGTAAACGCTGTCGCTGCCGGCTGACCCAGCTCCGCGGTGGCAGCTCCACCGGTAACCAAATTCGCCGGCGAATACATCAGCACGCGGTTGTTGCCGGCGTCAACTACCCAGAGGTTGCCCGCCGAGTCAAACGCAATAACCGTTGGTTCACAAAGGGTGGTAGCGCTTGGTGCGGCATTCCCTTGGTTACACGTTCCGGCCCCGGTGAGCGTCGTCTGCCCGAGCACCACGGTCGCAGCTTCACCGGCGGTGAGAGGCGCCGGGTATTTCAGCACGCGGGAATTGCCTATATCAGCAACCCAGAGATTGCCCGCACTGTCGAAAGCCATGCCGGCTGGTATATCAAGGCCGCTGGCAGTAGCGGCCGCGCCTTGCAGGCAAGTGTTGGAAATCAAATTTCCCACGCCGGCGGGCTGACCGATAGCCAAGGTTGCGTTCATGCCGGTGGCGAATGGCGGTATAAATTGCAGCACACGGCAGTTGTTACCATCAGTGACATAGAGAGTGCCGGACGTGTCCACCATCACGTTCGGCCTGGCCATGGATGCTGCCGTGGGAGGGTTGGGAGCAGCAGCGGTGTTGACGGCCAATTGCCCCAACACTGCGGCGGCGCTTTGGCCCGTGACGAACGGAGCGTCATACACAAGAACGCGATTATTATTTCCATCCGCCACAAAAAGCAGCATTTGATGTCCCCCGCAACCGACCAGCATAGCGGTTACCACTAATACGGCCACGATTCCGAGAACTGCCAATACACGGTTAGTTTTCATTTTTTTCTCCGGTCTGATATAGCCGCCTCACAGCAGCGGCCGTAAGTCAGGGGCCCCAATCTAGAGAGGTAACTATTGGCCCTCCGGCGCCCACCGGATCGATCTGTTCATCAGGCCCGATCACCCCGCCAGAGGCAGTGACGATGTCCGGCTGGGATTGCGCTTCCGTGCCCGCATTCTGCAACCTAAGTAGCTGGACTCTACCACATTCTAACCGACCGGAGAAGCACTCTCGGCCGAGAATTGTTACAGCGCAAAATCGTAACTGTTGATAACGCGTTATCACTTGTCACAGCCTGTGCGCCACTTCCCCGATGGGACGGCGCGGGGTTCGCTCCGGAGTTTCGGCGGCGTAGCCGACGGCCAGCACTGCCACCGGTGTAGCGCCAGCGGGCAGGGCGAGCGCCTGCGCCAGCTTCTCCGGACTGAAGGCGCCGACCCAGCAACTGGACAGACCCAGTTCGGTGGCGGCCAGCATGGAAAAGGTGCAGGCGATCGAGGTGTCCTGCATGGCGAAGACCTCGGCCGGCTGGTACTGGCAGCGGGCCGGAGCCATGCAAAACACCAGGCAGAGCGGCGCGGCGCGCATGAAGTCCTGGCCGAAGGTGGCAGCGGTCAGCGTTTCAATCTGCTTCTGCTTGTTGACCACATAGATCTCGAATGCCTGGTAGTTTCCGGCCGAAGGCGCGCGGTTGGCGGCCTCCAGCATGGCCGCGAGCTTTTCCGCTTCCACCGGCCTGGGCTGATAGGCGCGGACCGACTGTCTGGCGTGAATTAGGGCGAAGAAATCCATGGTTCCTCTATGATACGCAGCCCGGATGACCCACGTCCCGCGGCTAGGCCAGGCTCGTGCCCCACATCTGCGCGTCTTTCGCAGATGTGGGATTCTAACTCACCCACATCTCCAAAATCAGGCAGATGTGAGGCACCATTACCTATGCGCCCGGGAAGGTTCTGCGTGCCGGAGAATTCTGCTGGGCTGAGATGCCGTGCGGTTGGGTATAATGCCTTTCCAGACCTCTTCTGCGCGTTTGTGAGGAATAAAGCCAAACCATCGTCACTTCTGCGCAGAGAGACGGGCTTATTCTCGTGCCTGCTGAGCCGAAAACCCGCCGCGAGCTCCGGCACCGCCGGAATACGCTGATACTGCTGGGCGCCGGCATTGTTATATTGTTCGCCGTCGTCTTTTTGCAGGTATCGTTCAACCTGACCTTCCTGCGCCCGGAAACCTTCGGGCAGACGCTGCTGTTCGCGGCGCTCTCGGCGCTGACCTTCCTTGGCTGGCTGGCCCTGACATTCATTTTGCTGCGCACCGTCATCAAGCTCTACCTGGAGCGGCGGACGGGCGTCTTTGGCTCGAAGTTTCGCTCCAAGATGGTGGCCGGCGCCCTGGTGCTCTCCTTCGGGCCGGTGATAGCGCTGTTCCTGTTCTCCTATGGCCTGATGAACCGCCAGATCGACAAGTGGTTCTCGCGCCCGCTGGAGGAGGTGCGGGGGTCCACGACGGAAGTGGCCCAGCTTTTGACCAGTTATGCCGGCCAGAACGCCAGCGCCGAGGCCGAGGGCATCGCCAACGCGCCGGACACGCAGCGCGCCTTTCGCAGCGGCAGGTTTGCCCCGCTGCTGGAAGAGCTGCGCCGGCACGAGCCCACGCTGCAGGGAGGATTCGTCATTGCGCTGCTGGATGGGCAGCCGGAAGCCAGCTTCCAGGCGCCCGAGCTGTGGCCGATCCTGAGCCGCAAGATTCCGCTGTCCATTCCCGAGGGGCAGTCTCGCACCTTCCAGTTGGGCGATCAGGAGTACGTGGCCGGCAGCGCCGCCGTGGGCGAACGCGGCCGTATTCTGGTAGCCATGCCGCTGCCCGCCAAGTATTCGGAGGTATTGAAAGACCTGGCGGCCAGCCAGCAGAACTACGCCGCGCAGCGCAAAGAACAGCGGCTGGTGCGGCGCACCTACCTGCAGCTTCTGCTGCTGATTACGCTGCTGGTGCTGTTTGCCTCGACCTGGTTTGCGCTGTCTCTCTCCAAGGCGGTGACGCGGCCGGTGCTGGCGCTGGCGCAGGGAACCAACGAGATTTCCGGCGGGCGGCTCGACTACCGGGTGGAGGTGGCGGCGGGCGATGAGCTTGCCGACCTGGTGAACTCGTTCAACCGCATGGCGTCGGAGCTGGAAACCGGCCGCCAGCAGATAGAAACCAGCCGCAAGGATCTGGCAAGCGCTTACGCTACCCTGGAGGCGCGCGAAAAACATCTGCAGACGGTAATGCAGAGCATTCCCACGGCGGTGCTCTCGCTGGACGCAAGCGAAAAGGTCGCGCACCTCAATGACGCCCTCCTCCGTCTGTTCCGTCCCGCGCTCGCGGAAAACGGCGGCCCGGAGAAACTGGACCTGGGCGATTTGTTTCCCTCCGAGTTTACGCAAGAACTGCGCCGGCTGATTCGCCGGGCCGATCGCATGGGCTCGACCACGGAGCAGATGGAGGTGACGGTGGCTTCGGCCTCCTTGGTGCTGGCGGTGACGGTGGCTTCGATGAATCCGCGGCGCGTCGACCCCATCCCTCCACGCCAGCGGCTCGGCTACGTGGTGGTTTTTGAAGATCTTTCCGGGCTGCTGCAGGCTCAACGGCAAGCGGCTTGGCGGGAAGTGGCGCGGCGTATTGCCCACGAGATCAAGAATCCGCTCACTCCCATAGCCCTGTCGGCGGAGCGCATCCGGCGCCATCTCAGCCGCGGCCAAGACGAAGCGTCGCGCGCGATCATCGCGGGCTGCGCCGAAACCATCACCGCCTCGGTGGAAACCGTGCGCCGGCTGGTGGACGAGTTCTCCAGCCTGGCGCGCTTCCCGGCGCCGCAGCTCCGTCCATCCGACCTCAACGCCACCGTCACGGAGGCGCTGAAGCTGTTCGAGGGGCGGCTGGAAGGGATCAACGTCAGCACCTTCCTGGCCAAGGACCTGCCGCCGGTAATGGCCGACGGCGAGGCCATGAAGCGGGTGATTGCCAATCTGGTGGACAATGCGGCGGAGGCCATGAACGGCTCGCCGGTGCGCGACCTGCTGATCTCAACCGCTTTGCTCGGCGGCCGCGACACCGTCGAACTCGCGGTGGCCGACACCGGCCACGGCGTGACCCCAGAACTGAAGGAAAAGCTCTTCCTGCCCTACTTCTCCACCAAACAGCGGGGCACCGGATTGGGCCTGGCGATCGTGGCCCGCATCGTCGAGGACCACCACGGCACCATACGCGTCGAGGAAAACCGCCCGATGGGGGTGCGTTTCATTATCGAGCTGCCGGTGGCGGCGGGGACGGTGCGCGGCGAGAGCGGAGACGCCGCCGTCCATTCCACCCCAGCAACGGCAGACACGGCCGTTGCCGGGGACCCCGGCGCCGGCGAGGCTCTATCCTGAGAAACCTTGCTAAAGCTCGAGCGCCATACCCTCGGCCGCGGCGCTGACCCTGGAGAAGTGCTGCTGCGCCTGCTCGAGCAATCGATCTATGCACTCGTCGGAGTGATCCGGGTCGTGGTGGAAGAGCACCAGGTGCTTGACCTGGCACTGGCGGGCGACGGCAATCGCTTCGCGCCAATGGCTGTGCCCCCATCCGCGGTGGGAGGCAAATTCCTCCGGCAGGTACTGGGCATCGTAGATCAGCACGTCGGCGTCCTGCGCCAGCCTGCGCACGGCCTTGTCGAAGACCGGATCGCCCGGCTCGTTGTCGGTGGCGTAAGCCAGCACGGAGTTGCCGGCCTCCACCCGAAAGCCAAGACACCCTTGCGGATGATTAAGCCACAGCGAATCGACGGCGCAGTCGTCGAAAGCGGTGCGGCCCTCGGCAATGCTGTGAAAGCTGCGGCGCGCCGCCATCTCCGTCATGTTCACCGGGAAGAAGGGATCGGCCATATGCTGCTCCAGGGTTGCTCGCAGGCCGCCGGCGCGGTCGCTGGAGTGGAAAACGAATGAGCTATGGCGATCGTAGAGCGGGGCAAAAAACGGGATTCCCTGAATATGGTCCCAGTGAAAATGCGAGAGGAAAACATGGGCCTGGATGGGCCCGCCGGCAAATTCGCGCATCAGCTCCTTGCCGAGAATGCGGAAGCCGGTGCCACAGTCGAATACGTAGATGCGACCGTTCACCCGCACTTCCACGCAAGGCGTGTTGCCTCCATAGCGGAGGTTTTCTACTTGCGGTGTGGGAGTCGACCCTCGTACGCCCCAGAACTTGATCTGCATCGTCTGTCTCGGGTCCCGGCAACGGCCGCCTTCGCTACGAGGTCCCCGATCCCGCTTGGCGGGACCGTCTTCGCGTCTGTTGGGGCAGATTGCCGGGTGGCATCAGTTCCCGCCCGCTCCTGTAGTGAGTAGCTCCGGACGGGGACAGATTACATCAAACTTCGCCAAAAACCACATCGCTATTTTACTGACCATGCAAGAAGAACTGGCCCACTCTCCATGCGTAAGCCTGGTTATGGCGTGCTCTGGGAAGTATCGCATTGAACATCGGGGCGAACTGATCAATACTGGTTCAACTCAAATTACAACCGGTATCGGCCGCCCTTCGCACGGGTTGGCCATTCTCACCGGCGAAGTGATCTTCCGGCGCGGGAGTTCTTGTGTACTCAGTTTTTTTGGCTCTGCTGATTGTCAGTCTCGGCATCAGCGCTTTTATGCGCGCGCGACGGGAAGGCACCTGGTCTTGGCGTGAGTTCGCCATTACGCTCCTCGGCGTGGCGCTGATTCTGGCTGTGGTCCTGCCTGTGTCACAGTTGTTGATGAAGCTGGGCCCTGACCACGCGGGATTGGCTACCGTGATCCTGCTGGTGCTCATTGGCGGCAGCGTGGCCCTGCTGACGGTCTATCTTTCAGCGCGGCGCAAGCGGCAGAAGGCAGCCACGACACCCGGAGACAGGCATCAGGAAGGCACTGTTGCGCCAAAGCAAAAAACGAAGGGGCACTAACCATTAGAGCAAAACCAAAGTTGGTGTATACCGCCTTTCTTTGAAAGGGCGCGGCTTCAGCCGCGCCGAACAGATGCTGAATGCGTCTGGCCTTTAGGCCCTGAGGTACCTCCCTCAGCGGCTAAAGCCGGACTCGTGACTGCTCCAAGCGGCATGCCTGAAGGCATGCCCTTTCAAAGCTCTGGA
>JBEKQR010000246.1:0-6858 GCA_049519515.1 Candidatus Korobacteraceae bacterium | reverse complement strand
GATGCGCTCCGGCCAGGGGCTTGCGTGTGCCGCTGACATCGAAAAAGAAAAAGCCGGACTCGGTCGCGCCGGGCTCGACCTCGCGGGCGCGGAACTGCGAAACTTGCAGCTCGTCGTGGAGTTCCTTCGGGGCTCCCGTCTCGCCGCCGAGCGGTATCGGCAGCGGCAACGGCAGCCGTGAAATGCCGGTGTTGCGCGGTGTGCGGGTGAAGCGGCGGTAAAGGTCTCCCTCGTCGGCGGGCCCGATTTTTGTGCGGTCGCGCAGCACCAGTTGCAGCCGCATGCCGCTCAGCTCGACGGGCTCCCCTCCACGGTTGCTCACCACGAAGAGCATGGGAAGAAGATTCTTTTCCAGATAGTGAGCGCTGAAGACGGAAGCCTTCTGCCCGGTGTCGTAGGGATCGACGGCAATGGCGACGTTCTCCAGCGGATGCTCGTCGTGCGCGGGGTAGGAGCCGGCATCCAAGGGGCGAGGCATGACAAACCGCTTGGCGGCCAATTGCAGGCCGGCAAACCCCAAAACTAGAAGAACAACCGCGCACGCTCGCAGGCCAAGACGCATAAAAAGATTATCCGCCGCCCGCCAGCTTCGATACAAGCGGCCTGGCCGAAGGCCGCCCCGGCAAACGCCAAATCTAGGCGAGGACTTTGTTGGCAATTAAGCTAATAAGGGCCAAGAGAATCATCGTCACTGTCCATAAGAGCCGGTTCATAATCTCCTCCCTGTGCTCGAACAGGGTGCAAGTAAGTAGCCGGATCTGCGGGCTGGGGAAAGCCACTCTGATATTTGCACTTGCGCACAAGGCTAGGCGGAACGGAGGGGCCGGCGGGAGAGCAAAAATTGCACACCCGTGCAATTCCGAGTCACTGAAGTGCAACTATATCTGATCTAAAGCGCTCACTCCAGAAATTGCCGACGGCGAGGCTGGGTGTATTCCAGAGTTGCTTATCTAGGCACTACTGGCGCGGGGGATGCCAATCGCCCCAGCAGAACGCGTGGTTTCATCCGCTGAAGTGAAAGACAAGAACTCCAGCAAACGCGTCTTCACGTTTGCCGGGTGAGACTGCGAGCGTGGGAAGATTCGGCTAGGACTTCTTTTCCGCCGGAGGTGTGTTTTCGCCTTCTTTATTGCCGCTTATGGCCGACTTGAAACCGCGAATGCCCTCGCCCAGGCCTTTGCCCAGATCAGCCAGCTTACTGGGTCCAAAGATGAGCAGAGCGATACCAAGAATCACGAGCAGCTCCGGCATGCCGAGCTTGCCAATCATAACCGCCTCCAATACCGCGCCCGACTGTGTCGTCCGGAAAAACCCGTTTATGCGGGCCGCTATGACAAGTCTAAGCCACCGGCGCGGCAGAGTCAAAAGCGAGCTTGCGGCCTGTCACCGCCACGTTTTTCCACCTCGGCGCTTTCCTGGGAGAAAATGCAGAACTGCCGCTGTATAATCGTCGCTTCCGGCTGTCATCGCCAAACCAGAGAGTTGCAATGAGCGAATCCAATACAACGGTCGCGGCTGCCGCCCTGCCGCAGGGGGGCCAGCTCGACGTCATCGAGATCCAACGCCTGCTTCCCCATCGCTATCCCTTTCTCCTGATCGACCGCGTGCTGGAGATCGAGCGCAAGAAGCGCCTGGTCGCCATCAAGAACGTGACCGCCAACGAGCCGTTCTTTCAAGGACACTTTCCCGGCAACCCCATAATGCCCGGCGTGCTCCTGGTCGAGGCCATGGCGCAGGCAGGCGCCGTGTTGCTGCTGTTGGAACTCCCGGACCGGAAGAACAAGCTGGTGGTGTTCAGCGGCATCGAGCGCGCCAAATTCCGGCGTCCGGTTGTGCCGGGCGACCAGGTGCTCCTGGAGATCGACGTCATCGTGTGGCGCGGCAATGCCGGCAGGATGCAGGGCAAGGCCCTGGTCGAAGGGAAAGTCGCTTGCGAAACGATCATCAGTTGCCGCGTCATCGACCTGGCGGGGTCGCAAGAGGGCAAGCGGCCGGCGGAATGAGCGTCCATCCCAGCGCGGTTGTCGATCCGGCGGCGAAGATCCCGGCTTCCTGCAGCATCGGTCCCTTCTGCCACGTGGGCCCCGACGTGGAAATCGGGGAGCGTTGCGAGCTGATCTCGCACGTGGTGCTGCAGGGGCCGACGCGAATCGGGGACGACAACCGCATTTTCCCCTTCGCCAGCGTCGGCATGGGGCCGCAGGATTTGACCTACAAGGGCGAGCCGACGCGGTTGGAGATCGGCGACGACAACCAGATACGCGAGTTCGTCACCATTCACCGCGGCACCATCAAAGGCGGCGGGCTGACCAAGATCGGCGGCCACACGCTGCTCATGGCTTACGTCCACATTGCCCACGATTGCCTGGTCGGCGACGGGGTCATCATGGCCAATGCCGCTACTTTGGCCGGTCACGTCATCGTAGAAGACTATGCCGTGGTAGGCGCGCTCAGCGCGGTACACCAGTTCGTCCGCGTTGGACGCTATTCCTATATCGGCGGCGGCTCCATCATCACCCAGGACGTGCTGCCGTTTTCCAAGACCAGCGCCGTGCGCGACGTGAACTGCTACGGCGCCAACTCCATCGGCTTGCAACGGCGCGGCTTTTCTCCCGAGCGGGTACGCAAGATCCAGCACGCCTTCCGCGTATTGCTGGCCGCCAAGTTGAACACCTCGCAAGCGCTCGAACGGCTGCGCGGCGAAGGCGAGCTGGGAGAAGACGTCGAGATGCTGGTCCGCTTCATCGAAAGCTCCGAGCGCGGGGTGCTGAAGTAGGAGCGGGATCGTGCTACTCCGCCGCCCAGCCAGGCAAAAAGCGCGGTGAACAATGACACATCAGCAGCAGATCGCCATTCGCACCGGCGGTCACGGCGACATGCACGATCTGACCGGGCAGGTCAGCGCGGTGGTGGCGGCCTCGGGAATCCGGACCGGCACAGTCAACGTCTTCAACGTGGGCAGCACGGCGGCGGTGGGCATAATCGAGTTTGAGCCCGGCCTGTGCCACGACCTGCCTAACTTGCTCGACAGGCTAATTCCGCCAAGCCGCAATTACGGGCATGAACAGGCCTGGCACGATGGAAACGGGCACTCGCATCTGCAGGCGACGCTGCTCGGGCCGTCGCTGACGGTGCCGATTGCGGAGGGAAAACCCGCGCTGGGCACATGGCAGCAGATCTTCCACCTTGAATGCGATATCCGCGGGCGCCAGCGCACGATCATAGTTACGGTGGCGGGCGACGGCGCGTGAGCGCCTGCCGGAGGAGAGAGATGAAAACCGAGCCACACGGATTCGGAGCCGGAAGCCAGATGCAGCCGTCGGTCCCAGAGCTGGTGATGATGGATGCGCTGGAGCTTTCACAGGCGATCAGGTCGAAGCGAGTCTCGTGCGCCGAGGTCATGGCGGCGTATCTGGACCACATCGAGCGCACGAACCCCAAAGTAAATGCCATCGTTTCGCTGCAAGAGCGGGACGGGCTGATGCGGCAGGCGGCGGCGCGCGACGCGCAACTGGCGCGCGGCCAGTACATGGGATGGATGCACGGCTTTCCTCACGCAGTGAAGGACAATGCGCTGACCAAAGGCATCCGCACGACCTCGGGTTCGCCGCTGCTGGACACGGTGCCACAGGTCGACGCAACCTTCGTCGGCCGGCTGAAGAACAACGGCGCCATCATCATCGGCAAGACCAACACGCCGGAATTCTGTATGGGCTCGCAGACTTATAACTCCATTTTCGGCGCCACGCTGAACGCTCATGCGCAGTCGAAGACCTGCGGCGGCAGCAGCGGCGGCGCGGCGGTCTCGCTGGCGTTGCGCATGCTGCCGGTGGCCGACGGCAGCGACCTTATGGGTTCGCTGCGCAACCCGGCCGCGTTTAACAACGTTGTCGCTCTGCGGCCGTCTTATGGGCGCGTTCCCGCCGGTCCCAGCCTTGAAATATTCGTTCACCAACTGAATTCCGTGGGACCGATGGGGCGCAGCGTCGCAGATGTGGCCATGCTGCTCTCGGTAATGGCCGGGCACGACCCGGCGGAACCCAACACCATCGAGCAAGACCCGCTGACATTCGCCGCGCCGCTCGATCGCAACTTTAAGGGAACGCGCATTGGCTGGCTGGGAAATCTTGGCGGCTACCTGACGATGGAACCCGGAGTAATGGAGCTCTGTGAGAGCTCGTTTAAGGCATTCGAGTCTGCCGGATGCACCGTCGAAGAGGCCCGCCTGGAATTTCCGTTAGAGCAGATGTGGGAGATGTGGCTTACACTGCGCGCCTGGCTGATATGCGGAGGCTACCTGGCAATGTACAGCGATCCGGCCAAGCGCAAGCTGATGAAGCCGGAGGCGCAATGGGAGGTTGAGCGCGGCCTGAAATTAACGGGGACGGAGGTCTACAAGGCCTGGGTCGCGCGCACGAGCTGGTATGAGATGATGCGCGGCTTGTTCGAGCGTTATGAGTATCTGTTGATGCCGAGCGCCCAGGTGTTCCCCTTCGATGCCACTACGCACTGGCCCAAGACGATCAACGGCAAAACCATGGATACCTATCATCGCTGGATGGAGGTTGTGGTTCCCGGATCGCTGGCCGGGGCGCCGATCATCAGCATGCCGGCCGGATTCAGCCAGGACGGGCTGCCGATGGGCATACAGATCATCGGCCGGAACCATGCGGATTTCGCCGTGCTGCAACTCGCCTATGCCTACGAGCAGGCCACCAACTGGGTGGGCAAGCGCCTGCCGCCGCTGATCAAGCGGAGCTAACGGGTCCGCCAAACTGGCCTAGCGCCCAGGCGGCAATTCTGCGGGTTTCGGGATCGGGATGCTGTTGGGCGGCCCATAGGACGCTGTTGACCGCCTCCGGAGAACAGATTGCCGCCGCCTGGCCCACGCGCCCTAATGCCCAAAAAACGCCACGCTCGATGTGGCCGGTTTGCACGACTTCCGGGTGGTGGGCGAGGGAACAAAGCCGGGGAAGAAAATCCGGCTGCAACTCGGTCCGCACCGCCAGCACCTCGCCGATGGCTTCGGCCACGCCGAAGGGAACAGCGCCGGATTCATCGCTGAGCCACCAGAAAAAGCGCCGCAGCAACTCGCGGGCACGGCCGTCAGATATGGCGTTGCGCTCGCCGGCAACCACTCCCAGGGCGCGGACCGCTTTCCACTTGATTCCGTCGTCGGCCGAGTAGAGTTGAGTGCTGAGGAAGCGAATGGTTCTCGCCGCGCCGGACGCGGCCGCCCGGCGCAGTGCGGCCTCGTCTTCCTGATCGACAGCGCACGCGAGTTCATTGTTCGAGTTCATCGCCATGCGCACGATCTCCTGAATCTGGTCGAGCGCGAGCTCGCGGCAGAGCCGGGGTGATAGCGCCAGGGTGGTCGAAGCCGGTGGTGCAGCCTCTCTCTATTTCTTTCCGCCCGGCTTCAACGCCATACGCTCCAGGATCTCGTATACGGCTGCGGTGTCGTGTTCGGCGTGTCCGGAGGCGTTGGCTGCAATATATATGGGAATGCAAGTCGAGAACAGCGGAGCCGGGCATCCGGCCGCCTGCAAGGCTTCGCCTATAAGCTTCATGTCCTTCTGCCAAACCGCGTTCTTCATGGTCGGCTCGTCCCAGGTGCGGTTGGCCATCAGGGGACCGCGGACCTGGAACATGCGCGAGCTGCCGGCTCCATCGCCCACCACCTTTACTATCGTCTGGGGGTCGAGCCCGGAACGAACTCCGAGCAGGATCGCTTCCGCCGCGGCCACGTTGTGGATGGCCACCAGCAGGTTGGCGACAAACTTCATCTTCGTGCCGTTGCCGAACTCGCCCAGGTCATAACAGACGCGGGCAAAGCCTTCGATGACCGGGCCAAGCTGCTTGATCGCATCCGTCTCCCCGCTGGCATATACCGCCAGGTCTTTGGTCTTGGCCTGCGCGCCCGTGCCCGACAGGGTGCAATCGAGCAGAATCACGCCCTTCTCAGCCAGCAGGGCGCGCGCCTTCTGCTTGTCGGCCAGCGGCAGCGTGCCGGTCTCCATGACGATTGTGCCCTTGGCGCAACTGCCGGCCAGTTCGGCGCAAACCTGGTGCAGCGCCGGTATAGAGGCGATTGAGATAATGATCTGGCGGCAGGCTTTACCCACCTCGCTGGCATTCGCCACCGGTTTTCCGCCCGCCTTCTTTAAGGCGGCGCAGGCTTCGGGCAGAATGTCCGTCCCGATCACTTCGAAGCCCGCCTTCACCAGGTTCGACGCCATTGCCGACCCCATGATCCCCAATCCGACTACACCAACGGTTCCCTTGCTTCCCGTGCTCATTTGTATGCCTCCGATTTCGATTACTTTGGTCGCCACGCCTCGATCCAAACCGCTTCATTTGCCTTGAGTTTCTTTAGTACAAGCTTAATAGCCGCTCCATAGAGTTCAGTGCCTGATCGAAGTGGGACGTCTCCAGCGAAGAGAATCTCCCCGGATGTTCTACGGATAATAAGAGCTACCGATTTTATCTTTGTGAGCACTCCAAGAAGAGCGGCTACTTCCTTTGGAAAAGTCACACGCGGATTGGCTCGTTGCGGCTTCGTGACAAATGTAACATTTACGACTTTCATAGCATCGTTTACCTCGCTGCTTGGTTTCAATACTCACAGTACCTCGAGTCTATTCCCAGCAAACGGGTATATGGCATTTCCTGGCGCCTAGGCCTGTGACCGGCGAGAAACGTATGTATCGCGAGGCGGGTAGCGCTGGCCTCCAGGCCGGCTGTCGCGGGGGCCTCGGGCCCGCGCACGTTGGCTGCCGGCGTGGACGCCGCCAGGACAGCCGGTCTGGAGACCAGCGCTACATCAGAGCAACCCCTCGTCGAACTGAAGCCCCAGTT
>JBEKQR010000245.1:0-8455 GCA_049519515.1 Candidatus Korobacteraceae bacterium | reverse complement strand
CTGAGATGGCACCGCAAGCTAATCGCTGAGAAATATGACGGCAGTAAACGGCGTGCGCCGGGAAGGCCACGGACGGTGGCCGATCTGGCAGGCTTGGTGGTGCGCATGGCGGCGGAGAACCGGGACTGGGGCTACCGGCGAATCCAGGGTGCCCTGTCCAATCTGGGCCACAAACTGGCACGGGGTACGATCGCCAACATCTTGAAGATGAAGGGGATGGAACCAGCGCCGGAACGGGGTCGCAAGACGACTTGGAAGGAGTTTCTGAGCCGACACTGGGAATTGATTGTGGCAGCCGACTTCTTCACCGTGGAGGTGTGGACCCGCCGGGGGCTACAGCGGTTCCTGGTGCTGTTCTTTATCGAGCTGTCGAGCCGCCGGATCGAGGTCGCTGGGATTGCGCCGCAAGCTAATGGACTCTGGATGAGCCAGATAGCCCGCGATCTCACCGATCCGGTTGATGGGCTGTTCCTGGGCAAGCGGTATCTGATCCATGATCGCGACCCGTTGTTCACGGTGGAGTTCCTGAACATGCTCGGCGAGGTCGGGATTCAGTCGGTGAAGTTGCCGCCGCGCTCGCCCAATCTGAACGCCTACGCGGAACGGTTTGTGCGGACCATCAAAGAATCTTGTCTGGACCGGATGATTTTGTTTGGGGAGAGATCGCTGCGAAGGGTGGTCCGGGAATTCGTGGCGCATTATCATCTGGAGCGTAATCACCAGGGCCTGGGCAACCGCCTGATCACTCCAGAGGCCGGTCAATCTGAGAACTGTGGACCGGTTCAGCGGCGACAGCGCCTGGGCGGAATGTTGAACTACTACCACCGGGCCGCGTGAGCGCCTCCATGGCCATGAAAATGATTAATCGATGTGCAATCCTGGTAATGCCCGCACAGCCGTTTCTGGACTGGCTGCATCGGGTGGATCCGAGCAGTGCCCATCTGAGCCTGGCGGACTTGAGACAAGAGCCGGCGATCTACTTGTTACCGGAATGCGAGAGCAAGGAGGAGGCCCTCGAGGGCCTGCGGGGTGGCATCCGCAAGATCTTCGAGGAACAACTCAATGGTTGGTATCGTGTCCCCTCCGCTTGGCCGGAGCAGCGCGACCTGCAGACGTTCCGCCGCTGGTTTGAATGTAGCTTCCATTCGATGATCTTTGATCTCGCCAGGGATCAGGCGGACTAAAAGGCTTTGCTCGCGCTGTTTAGGAACTGATAAACCCATCAGGCTGACAAAACGCTATTGACACGCAGGCTGAACCAAAGTATGTTGCTGCTCTCTCCAATAACTCAGCAGCACCATTCAGTTAGGCTCCCGGCCAAGGGATTTTGAAGGACTAATCCTATGACCCGCTGGGGGGCATATGTCCAAAAGGATATCTTTGACATCGGTTGTGATCGCAATCGTCGCAGTCTTTCTGCTTGTTTATGATAACTGAAGATCGAAGCAAGTATGCTGACTACATTTTCCAGGCGGGGATCAAGGCCCTACCTCCAGAGGAGCGCAAGCGGATCGAAGATGTCGAGGCGTTCCGCGAAAACAGGGATTTCCGCAGGTTTACCGACCGTGAAGCATGGAATACCCTTTCCGCTGAAGACCGCGCTGCGCTTGGAAGCCCTGCTGCTTTGTCTTCATCGCTCACGCCAGAGCGGATGGCGTTCCTGGAAAAGACAGGGGCACTACTACTCTCAGACGAACAAAAAAATTATCGATTCAGAGCTGGAAAAAAGAGATTCCTGTTGGAATTGTGAGGTGTGGAAACATCTGTGGTCGCAAGCGTTGTATGAATCCTTGACCAACGGAGATACCCATGCAATCGTGCATTCGTGTTTTACTTATTTGTTTGTTGATTACTTCTCTCCTATTTCTCACCGCCTGCGGCACCAATAACGTTGTTCAGTTTAGTGCCGGTAATAGCAGCGGCTGTACCAGTTCCTGTCCGGCAGCGGGTTGTCTTTATGTAGCCGATGGCGCTGCCATAGGCAACATCGTGCAGTGCAGCTTGCCGCTAACCAACACTTCGACGCCGAACTTTACTTTGATATCGCATACCGCCGGGATTGTTGGCAGCTATGGCAAGCTGCCACTGAGTTTCGAGGCCAACCGTGGGCAGACGGATTCCCGCGTGCAATTTATTTCCCGCGGGCCGGGCTACACGTTATTTCTGACCTCGCGTGAGGCCGTACTCAGTATCTCTACACCGGATGCTAGACGTAATGCGCACAATGCGCACCTGAGGCCAACAGTCGCCAAGGGTAGACGGGTAATTTCTGGCGGTGAGCAAGCTGTTGTGCGGCTGCAATTGGTGGGTACCAATCGTGAGCCGACCATCACGCAAGAAGACGAGCTGCCAGGCAAGAGCAACTATTTCATTGGCAACGATCCTGCCAAGTGGCGCACCAACGTCCCGAATTATGCTAAGGTACGCTACCGCGATGTTTATCCAGGCATTGATCTGGTCTACTACGGTAATCAGCGGCGGCTGGAGCATGACTTCGTGGTGACTCCGGGTGCTGATCCCAGCCGTATCCGGCTGCGTTTGCATGGAGTAAGCAAACTGCGGCTGGACGCGGGCGATCTGGTGATGCGGACCGCTGGGGGCGAGTTGCGCCTGCTGAAGCCGGAGATTTATCAGATGATCGCGGGCAAGCGGCGGGCGGTGACTGGCGGCTACGTGCTCATGGGTGGCAACCGGGTTGGCTTTGAGGTGGCGGCATTCGACCATCGTCAGCCGTTGGTGATTGATCCAACTCTGAGCTACTCCACCTGTCTGGGCGGCTCCTATCCGGATGAGGGAAACGGCATTGTGGTCAATTCCAGCGGTGATGCTTATATCACCGGGGCTACGAAATCCCCGGATTTTCCCAAACAGTATGCCTACCAGAACAAACCAACTAGCTTCACTAACAACACTGCCTTTGTGACAAGGTTGTCGGCGAATGGACAATACCTGGTCTACTCAACTTTTCTTGGCGGCAATGGCAACGATTCCGGAAACGGCATTGCCGTGGACTCCAGTGGCAACGCCTATGTCACCGGGAACACCAATTCCACGAACTTTCCTACTAAGAATGCTTTCCAGAGTAGCAACGGTGGCGGCACTGACGCGTTCGTCACCGAGCTGGTGGCGAATGGGGAAGCGCTGGTTTACTCGACTTATCTGGGTGGCAGCGGCACCGATTCCGGAAATGGCATTGCCGTGGACTCCAGTGGCAACGCCTATGTTACTGGACAGGCGCAGTCTACAAATTTTCCCACCTACAACGCTCTGTATGGCGTTTACAACGGTGGAGGTGACGCGTTCGTGGTCAAGTTGGCTGCCAACAATGGTTCCGGCCCCGTATCTCGCGTCTACTGCACTTATTTGGGTGGCGGCGGCAGCGATTCCGGAAACGGCATTGCCGTGGACTCCAGTGGCAACGCCTATGTCACCGGGAACACCAATTCCACGAATTTTCCGACCAGCAATTATTTTCAGGAATTTGGTGGCAACCAGGATGCGTTCGTCACCAAGCTGGCTGCGGATGGCCAATCACTGATCTACTCCACTTACCTGGGGGGCAGTGACTATGATTACGGGCAGGGCGTTGCCGTGGACTCCAGTGGCAACGCATATATTACCGGGTACACGTTTTCCACGGATTTTCCCACCAAGAATCCTTACCAGAATAGCAACAAAGGCGCAGGTAACAGTAACAGCAATGCGTTCGTTACTAAGTTGGCGGCGAGCGGCCGGTCGCTGGTCTATTCCACTTACCTGGGAGGCAGCGGCAGCAGTAGCGGCGGGGATCAAGGAAATGGCATCGCTATCGACTCCGGCGGCAATGCCTACATCACCGGGTCCACCTACTCCGTAGACTTTCCTATCACGAACGCCCTTACGGGCCAAGCCAGCGATAACAATGCGAGTAATGATACCAGTGTTGCGTTTGTGACCGAGATGGCGCCCCCAAGCAATCCTAGTAGTCCCCTATCGCTTGCGTCCTTGGTCTACTCGACTTACCTGGGTGGCAACGGTGACGGCGATTCTGGGAACGGCATTGCCGTGGACTCTAGTGGCAACGCCTATGTCACCGGGTATACTGGCTCGACCGTTTTTCCCACTACTACAAACGCCTTCCAGACTGGTTCCAACGGCGATAACGATGTGTTCGTCACTAAAATCAGTGCGGCTACTGCCTTATCGGTAAGTCCCTCCACCTTGACCTTCACGACAACAGTGGGTGGAAGCAATCCCGCGGGCCAACAGATCTCCATTACCGGCAATGGCGCCCTAAGCTGGAGCGCCTCCTACACTACTAGCTGGCTCTCGCTCGATAGCAGCAGCGGCACCACACCCTCCACACCTTATGTTTACGCGAACACGGCAGCTCTGGTCGCCGGCCCCTACGGCGACACCATCACGGTAACTGTACCCGGAGCCGCAACAGGTTCGCCGGCAACCGTCGCCGTGACTCTCACGGTAAACAAGGGCACGACTACCACCGCGCTCCAGACCAGCGCCGCTACGGTGCTAGTACAGAACAGCGGGACCTTCACAGCCACAGTGGCTGCTACCACCAGCGGCACACCTACCGGGACCGTGACCTTCAAGGACGGCACTGCATCGCTGGGCACCGCGACCCTGGATGGCGGCGGTGTCGCCAGCTTGACGGTCAACACACTCTCCGTGGGGTCGCACAGCATAACCGCAGCGTACGGTGGTGATACCAACTACACGGGTAGTACCTCGACGGTGCTCACTGAAACGGTGCAGGACTTTCAGTTGGTTACCAGCGGCAGTGGAGCTTCAACGGCTGTAACTTCGGCTACCGTGCAGGCTGGAGGAACAGCCGTCTACCAGTTCCAAGTGTCGCCGACGAACGGCTCGACCTTCCCCTATGCAATCTCGTTCAGCTTGAGCGGCCCGCCGGTAGGCTCAACATACACGATCACGCCGAATCCCATCCCCACTGGCAGCGGCGCGCAGACAGTGGTTGTGCTGGTACAAACACCATTGTCTGCTGGGCTGCGCCGGTCGCTAGGTGGGGGCATGGTGTTTGCTGTGGCGCTCCTGCCGATTCTGAACATGGTGCGACTGCGCCGCAAATGCCGAGTCTGGTGTACCGTCCTGTTTCTCCTGCTGGTAATACTTGCTATTTTGGGTCTGTGGGGTTGCGGTGGTGGTGGAAGTTCCAGTCAAGCTCCGCGGGTTTACG
The DNA here is from genome assembly GCA_049519515.1 of Candidatus Korobacteraceae bacterium. GTDB lineage: Bacteria > Acidobacteriota > Terriglobia > Terriglobales > Acidobacteriaceae > CAWBRT01. The sequence continues at coordinate 3,258 of JBEKQR010000245.1, read as the reverse complement.
GCATGCAGTTCAACGCAGCCAGCGGAAACCTGGTGCATTCCACCACTCTTACCCTGACGGTCCAGTAAGCAGGAACGATGGCCGACTAGCCTACGGCCCGCCCGCTGCGGCGGTACTTGTCACAAGATCGGAACGAAGATGATCAACGGACGCCTTTGTGACAAGTGGCAAGGAACTTACGACCAGGGGGCGAATACGCTGTGGCTTGACCTGAAGCTGCATATTCCCACTTATTACACGTTACACGCGACTCTAGCGACGGGTGTGAATAATCGTGTCGAGACTCTGCTTGCACCTATTCTGCTTTTGTGTGGTTCTCTTTTGGTTGAGCGCAAGCTGCGCTGCCTATTCAGTCCTCACCCACGAAGAGGTGGTCGATCTACTATGGGGCGCGGAGATCCGTCGTAATTCCATTCCGGTTTATTTATCGGTTTATCTATGTGCACGTTTGTGACGCGCCGTTCTGTTTCACTCCCTGTGCTGTGAAAAAATTTCGTGCGGCCCTGAAATTTGATTTTCGCACGCGACAGTTCCTGCGGAAATCGCCAGCGAGACGCCTTCAGGAGGTACTCAGATGTAGACGATTTTGTGGTGGTGAAAGCACCCTGCTTCAACAGCCTTCAATAAGGATCAACATGTTGAGAGGTAACTCATTGCCCGTCAGCGAGATGGAAATTGTTGAATCAAGGGGGCTTAGCAAAAAACGCTGAATCTGGTTCGGGACCAGGTACTCTGCCCAGAGCTCCTAAAAATTACACGATTATTCACTTGACACAATTAAGGATTCGTGCCAGAATTGATCTCGGAGTTGGATATGAACATCCGAGACATTCAAATAAACTTCGCAACCGATGAGCAATGCTTGGCCTACATCCAGCAGATGCGCTGGCCTGATGGCACGGTCCGCTGCCCTATCTGCGGCAACGACAAAATCCAAAAGGTTGAGCGCAAGAGCGTGTCAAAGAACAAGCGCGCATGGTTTTTTCTCTGCCTGGAGAAAACCTGCCATCATCAGTTCACGCCGACCTCTGGCACTCTATTTGCTGATACGCACCTGCCGCTGATAGTGTGGTTCCACGCAATCACCCTGATGCTGAATGCGAAAAAGGGCATCAGCGCCGCTCAATTAAAGCGCGATCTCGGCATTGGCGGCTATAAGACCGCTTGGTATCTGTGTCACCGCATCCGCGAAGCGATGGCCGAAGGCGATCTGCCCTTGCTTGGCGGCATCGTGGAAGTCGACGAGACATACATTGGCGGCAAACAAAAGGGCAAGGGTGTATGGTATGGCAAAAAGCAAAAAGAGCCGGTTATTGGCGTTCGCAAACGTGGCGGTGATTTGCGCTTGGTTCATACCAAAGATGTAAAAGCAAAGACGCTGAAAGCCGTAATGGACGCGCACGTGAGCCCGGATGTCGAATTGGTAATGACCGATGACAGTTCCGCCGCATACTCCATCTTGCACGACACTGGCAAGCATCGCACGATTAATCACATAAGCGGTCAGTATGTGGACGGCATTGTTCACACGAACACGATTGAAAATGCGTTTTCTCTATTCAAGCGGGGAATTATTGGAAACTTCCACAAGGTTTCGATAAAGCATCTGTTCAGGTATCTGAACGAGTTTCAGTATCGCTTCAACCGCACCCGGCAACTGCCCAAGGGTGCGCCAAAGCCGCCAGATGCGTTCATAGACGGCTCTGCAAATTCGCCCCGCTGCCGTTTACCGCGCTGACTTCCGAGAAGGCTTAGACTTCGCGGCCTGGGTCTTCTTCCCCGCTTTTATCTCAGCAGTTTTCTGCGGCGGCTTCGCCAGCATCCGTGCGAGCACTGTGTCGAATTGACCCTTATCTGCCTTCATGGGCTCTTTATACCACAATGCACCACATTATCCACCCTTAACCACTATCTACCATCAATTACATATAACCCAACGGAATCGAATGGTATAGCACGTAAGTGGCAATAGAAAACTGTTGACGGCCATCTCTAAATCAGCTACAAAGAAGATGGCCCCAAAGAGTTGCACCTCTTTGGAGCCTGAAGGCTAATGGGCCGGAAGCATTTTCGCGGATGCACCCGACTACGAATCGGGAGAAGCGGGTTGGAATCCCGCCCGGTCCACACAGCCTTTACATTTGCAAATGTAAACGCATAGAACGCAAATTGCAAGGGGAAAATGCACATGAGCATCCAGCCAGAAATCCTTAAAGCTATCGAGATCATTGACCAGCGCATCGAGTCGCTAAAGCAAATCCGGGACAATTTGGCTCGGGAATTCGGCATGGACGGCCTTATGAAATCGCCGCCTGCCGCGGAAACCCCATTGCAACTTCCCTTCATTGGCGGAGAAGGTAAAACCAGCAAAGATAAGATTGCCAATTTCCTGCGGCATAATGGCCCGTCATCCCGCAAAGAAATTGCCGATGGCACCGGAATCCCCATGGGCACGGTATCGTATGCGCTGAATGACAAGACTAGGTTCTCACGAGACGATCACGGCTGGGTGGCCAGCGCAGATTTGAGCGCCCCGTCCCTGCTGACCGCTGCCGCCGGCGAACAGCCCGCCGAACCCGAAAACAAGACTGACGTTGTTCGACAGTATTTCCGCGAACGGGGAGACCGAGGGTTAACGCCGGGGGAACTCAAGGATTGGTTGGCCAACTCAGCGGTCACCCTTAACGCTTACGCCGTAATCGCGCGGCTAAAAAAGCACGAAGAAATCAAGGACCGTAACGGACGCTACTACGCAACCGAAAAACTGACGCTGTCCACTGCAGTAGCGCACTAAGATTCTGGAGGTGAAAAATGATGATAAGACCGCATAGCCCCAGCAGGGCCGCTCACGACTGCTGGGGCCAGAAACGGGAATGCCCGGTTCGCTAATTCCTTGGCCGGGACGCGAATCGGGCACCAGTGAGCTTTGCTCGTTTGTGGCGGGTAACTGACAGGTGTCAGAACCGGCTTTATACACCGGAATAGCTGCTCGGCTATGGGGTTCAAATCCCCTGCCCGCCGCTTTCATTATACCAGGATTTATCATTAGAGGCAGCGAGAGACTTAAATGGCAAAGATTTGGGTTCCAGCAGGAAAAATCCCGACGAAAAGCCGAGAATTCAGTTCCGTAGTAGCCGACGTAAGGCACGCTGTCTTTTCTGTGCACCGGCACCGTCCAGCGGCCAACGGGTTATTTGACATTACGCCCTTGGGTTCTGGTTTTTTCGTTAGCCCAGAGGTGTTCATCACGTGCCGACA
>JBEKQR010000244.1:0-6936 GCA_049519515.1 Candidatus Korobacteraceae bacterium | reverse complement strand
GAAGAAGAAACCGTTGCCGGCAGCCGAACAGAAGCCGCTTGCCAGCGGGAAAGGAGAAGCATGAGTTCTCCGAGGCTGCACGAGGGAGTACAGCAATGAGCGCAGTCCCGTTGCTGGAGGCGCAGGGCGTCACCAAACGCTTCGGCGGATTATTGGCCAACGACAACATCTCTTTCACCCTGAACCAGGGCGAGATTGTCGGCATCATCGGGCCGAACGGGTCCGGCAAGAGTACTCTCTTCAATTGCATCACGGGGTTTTATCGTCCGGAGCACGGACGGGTCATTTACCAGGGACGGGACATCACCGGCTTGAGCGCGGACCGGGTCTGCAAGCTGGGAATTGCCAGGACGTTCCAGATCGTCCAGATAATCAGCGACATGACGGTGCTGGAGAACGTGATGACAGGCGCATTTCTGCGCAGTCCCAGGAAAGCGAAGGCGCGGGCGAAGGCGGAGGAACTCTTGAGGTTCAGCGGCCTGTGGGAGAAGCGGGATATGCCTGCGCCGTCCCTCACCCTGCCTGACAAGAAGAGGCTGGAGGTGGCCATGGCCCTGGCAACCGAGCCCAAGCTGCTCATGTTGGACGAAGCCATGGCGGGCCTGACCCTAGTCGAACTCAAGGAGATGATGACTCTGGTTCGCAAGGTGCGGGAGAATGGCGTGAGCCTGGTGATCGTGGAGCACGTCATGGAAGCGGTCATGGAGCTGTCGGACCGGGTCATCGTGATCAACTCGGGGCGGAAGATCGTGGAGGACGCGCCGCAAGCGGTTGTCGTTAACCCCGAGGTCATCCGGGCCTACCTGGGAGAGCGGTATCATGCTCGAAGTTAAGGGGCTGTCGGTCGGATACAAGGACGTCCTGGCGGTGCAGGATGTCTCGTTCACGGTGCGTCGCGGCGAGGTCGTGAGCCTCATCGGCTCCAACGGCGCCGGCAAAAGCACCATCCTGCGCGCCATCGCCGGCCTGCTCCGGCCCCGGCGCGGCGAGATCCTGCTCGATAACCAGCCAATCCATGTCATACCTCCTTATGAAATCGTCAAGAAGCGCATCGCCATGGTCCCGGAGGGGCGGCAACTCTTCGGCCGGCTCTCGGTCTGGGACAATCTCCTGCTGGGCGCCTATGCCTTGAATTCCAAGCAGGAGACTCAGGAGTCGCTGGAGTCAATTCTGCAGTTATTTCCCTGGATAAGCGAGCGCAGGAAGCAGCGCGCCGACACCTTGAGCGGCGGAGAGCAGCAACAAGTCGCCATCGCCCGCGGCCTGATGTCGCGCCCCACTCTGCTAATGCTGGACGAGCCCTCCCTCGGGATCATGCCAAAGCTGGTTTCGGAGATCTTCCAGAGGATCGAGGAGATCCGCCATAAGGGCATTACCGTGTTCCTGGTCGAGCAGAACGTCTACGAAGCCCTGAGCATCTCCGACCGCGCCTACGTGCTGCAAACCGGGCGAATTGTCCTGGAGGGCAAAGGCGACGAGCTGCTCAAGTCAGACCTGGTGCGGCAGGCCTACCTGGGCATGTGACGGGGGCATCCCACTCCAAGTAAACTTAATAGTAGCGGCTACAGATATAGTTTCGAGTTTCCAGTTTCAAGTTGTGAGCTCCGGCTTCCGTCTCGTTCCACGAAGATTTGAAATGTGAGACTCAAGACCGATCTCGAAACTTGAAACTGTTTGCGCAAGGCCGGGTGGCTAAGGAGGTCTTCATTATGAAACCAGAGGTGGCACGCATCATTCGCGGGGCGAATCTCAGCGGGTGGAAGAAGGTGGAAGTCGAATACGGCGCCGCATCGTTTGCCGTCTGCGTGCCGCCAGACTGCCGCATCCTGGAGATGAAGGACACCCCGCCCCTGGGCGACCCGCGGGCGAGCATGAACGCCTCCATAAATACGCCCATCGGCTCCCGGACGCTGCCGGAGATCCTGAAGGCCAAGGGGAAGCCAGCCTCTCAGCTCACGGTCTGCATCACCACCTCCGACATCACCCGGCCCGTGCCGTACAAGGGCGACTCGGGGATACTACCGCCACTGTTGCAGTTGCTCGAATGCGCGGGCATCCGCAAGGAGAACATCACCCTCCTGGTCGGCACCGGGACCCACCGGCCCAGCACTCGCGAGGAGAAAGAAGCGATGTTCGGCAAGGAGGTGGTGGAGCAATACACCATCATCGATCACGAGTGCGAAAATCCCGCCATGCTGGTGGACATCGGCCGGACCAAGAGCGGCACCGAGATCCTCATCAACAAGATCTTCTACGGCGCCGACGTCAAGATTGCCACCGCCCTGGTGGAGAGCCATTTCATGGCTGGGGCCTCAGGCGGACGCAAGGCCGTCTGTCCGGCGCTGGTCAGCAAGAAGACCATCGAGAAGTTCCACAGCGCGCAAACGCTCGATTCGCCTCTGGCCGCCAACCTCGTTCTGGAAGGAAATCCCTGCCACGAGGAGTCGCTGGAGATTGCCCTGAAAGCCGGCGTGGACTTCATCATCAACACCGTGCTGAACCGCCGCCTGGAACTGCTGGGCGTCTTTTCCGGTGATCTCCAGCAGGCCCATGCCAAAGCCGTCCAGCTTCTCAAGAGCGTGGTGGCCATCCCGTTGGAGCGGGAATATGACGTGGTGCTGACCCACGGCGGCTATGTCGGCATCAACCACTACCAAAACGCCAAGGCAGCCGTGGGCGCCATGCCCGTGGTCAAGCCGGGAGGAGTCATCATCCTGGCGGCCTGCGAGCGCGACGACGACCCCGTCGGCCCAACCACCTACAAGACGCTGCTGCATCTGCTCAAGCTGCAGGGACACAAGGGCTACATGTCGGCGCTGCTGCATCCGGGCTGGAAGTTCACCAAGGATCAGTGGGAGCCGCAGATGTGGGCCAAGGTCTTCGAAAAGATCGGGGAAGAAAATCTAATCTACTGTTCAGCGAATTTATCCAGGAAAGAGCACCAGATCGTTCCAGGAGACATGGGCTGGGATTATCTGGCTGACCAGGCCTATGCGGACGATGCCGAGCAGACGAGAACCATGGTGCAGAATGCGCTCATCTACGCGGTAAACAATCCGCGATGGAGCGGCTCGGTCCCCAGCGTCGCCTTCATCAAGGAAGGGCCGTACGCCGTGCCGAGACGCACGTAGCCATCAACGACGGGCGGCTGTTTCCGCCTGCGGAATGCGGTCTTCACATGGCACACCTGTCTGGCAGAGGCCGCAACCGTAGTGTCCCTTCCACAGAAAGACGTCCGCCCGCTGGGCGTTGATAGTGTCCTTGTAATAGCGCTGGCAGACAAGCTTGTCGCGCGTTGCCGTGGATTCGCCGATGGAATTGACCGGGCAGCGTTTGATACAGGTGCCGCAGGTGCCCTGCTTGAGCCGCAGGCACCAGGCGAACGGGTCGTCGCCATAAGGACGCGGAGTGGGAGCCAGCCTGGCGTCGGTGACCACGCTGCCAAGCCGGTGAGCGATGCCGCGCACGGTGATCAGTCCGCCGGAAAGTCCGAAGGTTCCCAACCCAGCCACAAACGCCGTGTGCCGCTCCGACCAGCAACTGCAGAGTCCGGCAGGCGGGCGCTCAGCAGTGGTATTTTGCGGCAAAACCGCGGGCGCGACGGCGGCGAATCCCAAAGAGCGCAGACGAAGTTCCATGCCGCTGCGCAGCCGGTTGTTGAGCTCCTCGCCGAAGGTGCGAACGTAAGCCCAGGCGCGCCCCGGAAGCAGTTTCTCGCGCCGGTTCGCCCGCCGGGCAGTGGAATTGATCGGCAAGCACCAGCAAACTACGCTGCGAGCGGTTGCCGCCGGAGCCGCCAGCGCCAATGCCTCCTGCGGGCTCCAGTAAAACGGGCCGATTACCTCTTTCAACCGGGAAAACAATGCGTCACCGGCGTCCGCCACCGCGATCATCGGCGCGTCGAACATCGGGATGCCGGGCGCATCGTCAAAGCAGACCGCCGTGTCGGACGCCAACAGCTCTGAAAGTACAGCCAGCGGGTTGAATTCAGTTTCCATCTTGCTTGTCCAATCCGGGTATATGCGCGAGCACCAAGAATATACGAGGCGAGGGCCTCGAGGTATAAGCTAAACGCCCGAGCGAAAGAAATCCCAGACTTTGTTAGAGCAGCTCATGGATAAGTATGCTTTCGGATTGACTGTATCCGTTCTCGAGGTGTCATGCTGAGGCCCGCCGGGAGGCCAGCATCCCACTACTGCCTATAGCAAAACGGAGTTGAAGATTTTTTGCAGGAAACTCCACACGGCGCGGGGCGGAGTGACTACATGGGGATGCTTCGCGTCTCCTGCGGAGCTGCTCAGCATGACACCCAGAATACGGCTACACCAAAACCTGATTTGCTCGACTGCCGAAGCAAAAATAAACTTGCCCTCATCGCTCTCTTTATTGCTGCTGCGCCATCTGTTCCCGGCGCGACTCTTCGCGAGCGATAAAGGTGAGCTTTCCCGTCCTGGACAGCAGCAGCCACACCAGCGTCGCGGCGTTGAGGACAAAGATAATCAGGAGCGCGACTCTGTAGCCCGCGGGGTTGTAGTTGGCGCCCACCGCAGGCCAGCGGTTGACGATCGCGCCGATCGCCCACTGCAGCGAGAAGGAAATCACGAATATCAGAAAATTGTAGAGCGTGATCACCCGGCCGCCCAGCTCGCGGTCGAACATCGAAAAGAACACCGGAAAGGAGAGGTAAGAAAATGTCCCAAGCACGGAAAACACCACCCACAGCGCCAGGCTGAACAGCGCGCCTCCGGAGCGGTGGAAAACAGCGATGAGCCCAATCGTGATTGCGAACGACGCCATGCCGGCAAAAGCGACTCCCACGGTGGTGACTCCATAGGGCCGTAGAAGATCGGCGGCGATTCCGTTGCCGATACAACCCGCCGCCATGCCTATGGAAATTACCAGCAGATAATTGGCGACTGTCCGCGGCGGCAGCCCCGCCACATCTCGCAGCCAGGGGCCAATCCAGAGAGTATAGATGGCCAGGTAGCTGGCCTGGGCGGTGCTGGCCGCGGGCGCCAATCGCCAGAACCTGGCGGTCGAGCCGACCTCCAGCGCGCCCCAAAGCTGCTTGCTTAGAGATTGCGCCGGATTTCCCTCCGGCCGACTGCGCGGCACGACGAAAAAAACCAGCAGGGCAGTCATCCCCGTGACAGCCGCCAGGATCACGAACACTCCACGCCAATCCGTATAGGCCAAGGCGAAATAAACCGGCTTGGTTGACGCTATTACTCCCAGAGCCCCGGCGAACATCTGCAGACCCTGGATGAAGGGAAGCTTTTCCGGCGGCAGGTGATCATTGTAGGCCTTTAATGCCGCCATCAGGCACCCGGCGACCCCGAAGCCGATCAGGCCGCGCCCAACCATCAGCCAGGCGACGCTCTGGGCGCGGGCGAAGGTGAGCGCTCCCAGGCTGGCAAACAGCAGCAGGAATGACAGCGTGCGCCTGGCTCCAAAACGATCCAGGGCTACGCCCAGCGGGTACTGCGCGGCCCCGAACGCTATGAAATAGCAACCGGTCATCAGGCCCAGATCAGTCGCCGTAAGCTTGAATTCGGCAATCAGGCCGGGCGCCAGAACGGAATTGACCGTCCGGTACAGCATGGAGAGAAAGAACCCCAGGGCGAAGGGGAGAAACAATCGCAGCATAAAGCCCGTTCTGCCGGCTGCCGGCGCCGAGGATGTGTTGGGCACGTCCCTGAGGCTCCTTTCAGAGGAGGAAAGTTCTTGATCTCCCCCTGATCTCCCACGCCTTGTAGAGAACGGCGAGATACGATAGGATACGGCGATCCAGTGTACAACGCATGCGGTTGATGGGGTCCAGGCAATATATTTGGCACGAGCCGACCGTGAAGTCTCTTTGGAGAGAACCCTATGAACACCTCCAGCGTTTCGCTCACACCCGGAGCACAGCCTTGGTACGCCGGGCTCACACCAAAGCATTGGCGCATTCTCTTCGCCAGTTTTTTGGGATGGATTTTTGACGGCTACGAGTCCTACGCGCTTATCGTGGTGCTTCCCTTCGCGATGCGCGCGCTGCTCACCCCTGAGCAGTTGAAGACCGCGCCGATTTACGCGGGTATTGCCATCAGCCTGACACTTCTCGGCTGGGGCATTGGCGGCCTGATCGGCGGAACCCTGGCCGACTACATCGGCCGCAAACGCATGATGATCTGGTCGGTGTTTCTCTATGCCATGTTCAGCGGCGTCACAGCGTTCAGCACCAGCTTTGCCATGCTTGCCGGCATGCGCTTCATCACCGGCCTGGCGATGGGAAGCGAATGGAGCACCGGCATAGCCATGGTGGCCGAGACCTGGCCGGACCGCGCTCGTCCCATAGGCAGCGGGCTGTTGCAATCGGGATTCGGATGGGGAACGCTGCTGGCCGCGGTGGTGTGGGCGCTAATCAGCCAGTTCAGTCCGCTCGGGCCGCAGTCCTGGCGGCTGATGTTCGTCGTCGGCGCCATTCCGGCGCTGTTCTGCCTGTACATCCGCCGTGCCATTGACGAATCGGAGCGCTGGCTGACCGCCATCCGCGAGCAGCGCTGGGCGGCTACGGAACAGGATAAGCAGGCTGCCGGCAAGACGGCGCGGCGTCCGTTGACCATCACTGAGATCTTCCGCCAGCCGGAGAGCCGCCGGCGCGTCCTTTTGGCCTTCATGATGTCCCTGGCGACGATGGTTGGCTGGTGGGCCATTTCCAGCTGGCTGCCGATCTATACTCAGGCGCTGGCCAGGGCCCAGCAGTACTCCAATTTCATTCAGTGGGGCAATCGCGCCGCCATTCTGTATACCAGCGGTGCGGTTCTGGCTTACCTCATCTCCGGCTTCCTGGCCGACGCAATTGGCCGCAAGAAGTATCTCTTCCTGGTATACGCCGGCGCCCTGTTCATGACTCCGGTCACCTACCTGTGGACGCACACGGTCGAGAGCATGATG
>JBEKQR010000243.1:0-6947 GCA_049519515.1 Candidatus Korobacteraceae bacterium | reverse complement strand
TGAATCTCACGTTGGCTCCTTCCCCGAGCCCTGGTCGCTTAGTCGCTAAATGTACTCGGTCCGAGGGAGCCAACGCCGTCATGAAATCAAGGCCCGCCGGGGTGGCGGGCCGAAGCATCCCACTGCTGCTCGTGGCAAAAAGGGAGTTAAAAGGTATTTATAGGAAACTCCACACGGCGCGGAGCGGAGTGAGTGCATGGGGATGCTTCGCGTCTCCTGCGGAGCCGCTCAACATGACACCCAAGTTACGGCTAACAGCTATTTGAGAACTGCTCTAGCTCTTCCTCTTTCGGCTCCCCAGCAACGCCACTGTTGCGCCTGCCAGAGTTGCGGGCGGTGCCGCCTGGCGCGACAGGGTGGCAGCCGTATGCGCATGGCAGATGGCGATAGCCAGGGCATCGGCCGCGTCGGGCGGCTGGGGAAGAGCATCAAGCTTCAGCAGGCGGGCGACCATCATCTGCACCTGCGCCTTTTCCGCCCGGCCATAGCCGACCACGGCTGACTTCACCGCCAGCGGAGCATAGGTCACCACCGGCAAGCCGGCTTCGGCCGCCGCCAGCATGGCGACTCCCCTGACATGTCCGAGCCGGAGCGCGGACTTGGCATTCGCCGCATGAAAAACATCTTCGATGGCCACCACTTCCGGACGGTGCTCGGCGATGAGGCGGGAAAGCTCCTGGAAGATACGGTGCAGCCGCACCTCTAGCGGCTCGCTAGTGGAGAGTCGAATGGCGCCCTTGGCTAGGCAGTACAGTTCCGCCACGCGGGCAGCGCCGCTTTGGCTTTCGCCGTGATCGATGCCGCGCTGCTCGACCACCCCGAACCCGGTGTACTCGCTGCCGCAATCGATCCCCATGACTCGCATGTGGGCGAGTGTAGCCCAGGCGCAAGCGCCCAGCAATCAGCATTCGCCCTGGTGTTTTTCCCAATCTGGTACAGCAGTTGAGTCTTTGTGGCCAGGCTTGCCGGGTTCATGCTGCTTTTCCGGCGCAAACACCTTCTAAGCAACCGTGGGCGCTGTGGTTATTTACCCGCCCGAAGGTCATGAAAAAGCCATTCACCAGCCTTACCCCGAGCGAGGCGCTGCACGTCGCCATATTTATCGAGGAGCGCAATGCGGAGCTGTATCACCGCTTTGCCGAGATGTTCGCGGAGTTCCGCGACCTGCACTCTCTGGAAGTCGCCAGCGTGTTCTGGGAGATGGCTGCCGAGGAGCGCCATCACAGCACGCAACTGCAGCAGCAATACATGGAACGCTACGGCAACGCTGCCTGCGCGCTCACCGAAGACGACCTGCAGGAACTGGTGGAGGTCCCCCGCCTGGAGACCAGCGAGCTCTTCGACGACCCCGGCGTACCCGCCAAGCCGGGCATGCGCGAGCGGGCCCTCCAGGTGGCCCTGGCCGCCGAGATCGGCGCCCGCAAGTTTTACGCCGAACTGACGGGCATGACCTGCGATTTAAGTTTGCGCGCTCTCTACCGCGAGCTGTCGGAATTCGAGGACGAACACGTCTTGTCCTTGGAGAAGAAGATCGCCCAATGCTCCGCCCGAAAAAATGAATAGGGCAGTGCCCGCATAGGCCGAAGCGCTGTCCGTGGCGGCGGTGCTATACTCTCCATTCGCGCAGTTTCACCCCGCATACGCAATCCATTTCCCGAAAACGCAGTTGCGATCATCGCTAACCAACTCTGCCGGAAAGGACGCCCTCATGGCCTCAACCGCCGTCAACTTCGCCCAGCAAAATCAGCCGAGGTTTTTGCAGGAGCTCAAGAGTCTGCTTCGCATACCCAGCGTAAGCACCCTGCCCGAGCACAAGCAGGACGTGCGGCGCGGCGCCGAATTTGTGGCGCGCGAGCTCGGGCGCATCGGCTTCGAGCACGTGGAGGTGATCCCGACTGCCGGCCACCCGCTGGTTTATGCCGACTGGCTGCACGCTGCCGGAAAGCCCACGATGCTGGCCTACGCGCACTATGACGTGCAGCCGCCCGATCCGCTGGACGAGTGGCTGTCTCCGCCCTTCGAGCCGACCGAGCGCGACGGCAATCTCTACGCTCGCGGCGCGGCCGACGACAAGGGACAGCTCTGGGCGCAGGTCAAAGCCTTCGAGTCGCTATTCCATGCCAACCAGGGAAAGCTGCCCATCAACGTGCGCGTGCTCTACGAGGGCGAAGAGGAGGTCGGGGGAGAGTCGGTGGAGAAGTACGTGCGCGCCAACCCCAAGGCGCTCGCGGCCGACTTCGCGCTGGTCTGCGACACGGAGATGTTCGCGCCCGGCCTGCCCACCCTCTGCGTAGGGCTGCGCGGGCTGGTTTACACCGAACTGGAATGCCAGGGTCCGGCGAGCGATCTGCACTCGGGCACCTACGGCGGAGCCGCGCCGAACCCGCTGTTCGCCCTCAGCCAGATCATCGCCAAGCTGAAGGACGAAAACGGTAAGATACTGATCCCCGGCTTCTACGACGCGGTGAAGGCGCCCAGCGCCGCTGAACTCAAGGCCTGGGAGGCGCTGCCCTTCAAGGAAGAGGAATATCGCAAGAACGAAGTGGGCTCGACCGCGCTCACCGGCGAGCCCGGATTCTCCGTGCTCTACCGCACCTGGGCGCGTCCGACGCTGGAGGTGCATGGCATGCCCGGCGGCTTCACCGGCGCCGGAGCCAAGACCGTGATCCCGGCGCGCGCCGCCGCTAAAATCTCCATGCGGCTGGTGCCCGACCAGGACGCCGACGACATCCTCGCCAAGTACACGAAGTATGTGACGGCGATCGTGCCCAAAGGGGTGCAGCTCAAGGTCAAGGTGCACAGCAAGGGAACGGCTTCGGTGGTCGGCACCGATAACGACTTCATCCGCGCCGCCAATCAGGCGCTGCGGGAGGTCTTCGGCAAGGAAACCGTATACATTCGCGCCGGCGGTTCGATCCCGATCGTCGCCCAGTTCCAGAATTATCTGAGGATTCCCAGCGTGATGATGGGCTTTGCCTTGCCGAACGACAACAACCATGCCCCCAACGAGAAGTTTCAGATTGCGAATTTTTATCGCGGAATCGAGTCGCTGATCCGCTTCTTCGCCAGGTTGGGCCGTTAAGGGCCGCTGAAACGCCTGGTAAGGCCCCATTCAGCGTCATTTTTTCGCAGCCTCTTAACGGACTGCGGGAGCGGACTAAGAACCTTTTGCCCGTTATGGAACTGCAGCTTTGCCAATGCAAAATAACTGTTGCCATGCGACGGGAATTGTGATCAAGGAAAATATTTTTCCCGAGCTAATGAGAGAATTTCAGCGCGGGCGCGCGGCCTGAGGGAAATCCGCGCCAGGGTTGGCTTTACGGCGTTTTGCGCCGGGTTTGGGCCGGCCACGGGAAAAATTCTGGCGCAGCCGTTTTGCCTAAAAGAAGATGGATTGACAAAATGAAACAGCTTTTTGACAATTCTTCACGAACTGATTCGTTTCCTATGAGCACGCAAACCAAAAGCGAATTTCTCCTGCGCACCGACTTTCCCGGCCTGAAGCTTTATGCCAGCGGAAAGGTGCGCGATGTGTACCAGGTGGATGGCGAGCATTTGCTGTTCGTAGCCACCGACCGCATATCGGCCTTCGACTACATCCTGGCCAGCGGCATCCCCTTGAAGGGCCGGGTGTTGACCCAGCTTTCGCTCTTCTGGTTCGAGTTTCTGAAGGACGTGGTGGCCAATCACCTGGTGACGGCGGACGTGGACCGCTACCCCGAGGCGGTGCGGAAGTATGCCGGACAACTTCGCGGGCGCTCGATGCTGGTGACCAAGGCTGAAATGTTCTCGGTCGAATGCGTGGTGCGCGGCTATCTTTCTGGTTCAGCCTGGAAGGAGTACCAGAGCACCGGGGCAATTTCCGGCATCAAGCTGCCGGCCGGGCTGAAGGAGAGCGACAAGCTGCCGCAGCCCATCTTTACCCCGGCGACCAAGGCCGCCAGCGGCCACGACGAGAACATCTCGTTCGACCGCATGGTCAAGATGGCCGGCGCCGAAGAGAGCGAAAAACTCCGCTCGCTGACGCTGGCGGTCTATAAGAAGGCCTCCGAGTACGCGGCGCAGCGCGGCATCATCATTGCCGATACCAAGTTCGAGTTTGGCCGCACGCCCAAGGGCCTGGTGCTGGCCGACGAGGTTATGACGCCCGACTCCTCGCGCTTCTGGCCCGCCGATCAGTACAAGCCGGGCGGACCGCAGCCGTCCTACGATAAGCAGTACGTGCGCGATTACCTGGAGTCGATACGCTGGAACAAGCAGCCGCCGGCGCCCGCATTGCCAGCGGATGTCGCCGCCAACACCAGCGCCAAATACGTGCAAGCTTACCGGCTGCTGACCGGCCGCGATTTGCCGCTGGACTAGGAGTCCGAATGTGACCGGGCTGGACTGGCTCATCGTGGGTATCCTGGTGGTTTCGGTGCTGTTGGCCACGGCCCACGGATTTTTTTACGAGCTATTTGTGCTGGCCGGCAGTGTGCTCGGCTATTTGCTGGCCGCCTGGAATTACAAACGTCTTGGCGCCTGGCTTTTGTCCTATGCCAAGAACGAGTGGATCGCCCAGGGGGCAGCTTTTCTGGCGATCTTCGTATGCGTGCTATTCCTTGCCGGCGCGGCGGGCAGGGTGGCAAGATGGGCGGCGCAGGGCGTCGGACTGCGCTGGTTCGACCGCCTGCTGGGCGCCGCCTTCGGAGTGGTACGGGGGGCCCTGATCGTCATGGTCCTGGTAATGGCCATGGCAGCCTTCGGCAGCGGGTCGCGCCTGCTGGCCGAGTCCAGGTTGGGGCCGTATTTTCTGCTCATGGGCCGGGGCGCATCCTGGGTGGCCCCCACGGAATTGCGCGCCCGATTCAGGGACGGTCTTCATCGGCTGAGCGATCTGCGCAACGAGGAAAGCCAGCAGACCGCCGGCAACAGCGGCACTCAGAAGTAGACAAGCAACTTGGGTAGCAGGGGGAACAGGCTTCTGGGGCAGGGTACCGGAATTCATTGTTTATTGATCTATTTGGTAGGGGAAAGCGAGGCGTACCGTGAAGGACCAGCTGGAAGCACTCGTGATACAAATGTACAAAAGCGGAATCTTTTATAGCGAAGCCGTACGCGAGTTCAAGAAGCTCTTCATAATTACTGTGCTGGAGGAGAACAACGGTAACCAGTGCAAGGCGGCCCGCCAGCTAGGAATGCATCGCAATACTCTGAGCCGCACGATCGCCGAATTGAAGGTCGATGTTCGCGCCCTGCGCAGCGGAGGACGCAGGCCGCCGCGCGGGGAACGCGCCCTCGCCCTGGAAAAGAAGATGGCGAGGTAGGTTCCATCCCGGCAGAGGCAAAAGTTGTGTCTGCCGGGGCTACGGAAGTTGGCTGTAACTCACCTGCGAGTTTATCTGCGCTCCAGCGGAGCAACGGCAAAACATGCCTGGAAGCCACTTGCAAGTACGTGCCCAGTCAGATCCATAGTTCTCATAATATTGCCTCTGGAACGACCAGCCGTGAGCGGCAATTGCACTCTTCCGGCGAGGTCAAAGGATGAACCAAAGTTGGGCGATATCTCAGCTACCCTTGTCTTTATTGAGTTCTTTGACCAACAAGATGATCAATGCCGCCCAAAGGGCAACGTGAAGTGTATTCAACTCTAGCCTGTGGAAGAATTCCGGTCCCTGGTCATGGACCGTCAGATAGTAGCCGGAGCCGCCAATGGCGACTGCTATCAGAGCGCGTATCCATGTCATAGCAAAACTCCGCTCGTGTGATTTGCCGTCCCACAGGCGACGATCACACGGAAGTTTGCAACGACACGTTTACGTTAGGTTTTTAGGTAATGACTCACCGCACTATATCCTGTGGTTATAGCGCAGTCGGGGGAGGGCCTTATAGCGTAGCAAAAATCTACAACAACTACTCACCTAACAAACCGGTGAAATTAGCAAAAACAAATGGGAAACACAATTCCCACACAATATATACAACGTGCCTCTGCCCAAGGTCAAGGATTGTTCCAAAGAACGAGTGATTGGGACAAACGGGATAACTAGAACGCCACCCTTCGAGCTGAGATCAGGCGCTGTCCTCAGCGGTCGCCTTCGGGCAGAACCTCTTCCAGGACCCAGCGAATGCGCTCGACCGACTGCAGCAGCGCTTGCATGTGCTCGGAGTCGATCCTCATCAGATAAAAGCGGAATTGCATGGCGTGCAGGGCGTTGCGGATATGATGATTGGCTTCGTCGATCGCCTCGAACCGCCTTTTATGCAGCAGCCGCCGCTTGCGATTATTGTCAAATAGCCAGAACGACAGGGCGCCGATGCACATGGCGCTGACTGCTCCTGTCGCCCAATGCACATCTCCCGAGTTATTACGGTCATAAATCAGCCACTGCAGTCCCGTCTGAAGCAAGAGAAATCCCAGGGCTACCAGCAGCGCACGGAAGGCGAGCAGGAGGCGCGAATGAATGACCAGAGGCGCTCTTGGCGGCGGTGGCGGCGGAGAATCCACCGTCGTCCGATGCGGTTCCGTATAGCGTCGTTGTGTTGAGGCACTGCGCATGATGGTCAGGTAAGACTTGCAATGATCGTATCACTGCGTTGCCGCCTGTCCATCAGGTACAAACTCTAACCCACTGTAACCCTGGGAGTATAAAGCGAGAGAAAGAACCGGGGCCCCAGCAAACGCATTATTGCATCTGCTGGGGTGGAGAAGCGCCGAGAGTATGGCCGTTACTGCGACGATGCTGACTGCGGGCTCCCGACCCTGGGAATCACCCGCCCCTCGCTCATGCGCATCAGGAACGGGTTGGGATCGTAACTGCTGGGAACCCCCTGGACCGTAATCTGCGTGCCTGGCCTGGGGGCGTGCGCCGGGGCCGGCGGCGTAGTGACCGTCAGTTCGACATCCGGCTTGTTCTGCTGGATGTCGTCCAAGCTCGCGGCCAACTGCAAGGTGTTGCCGGAAACTG
>JBEKQR010000242.1:0-7000 GCA_049519515.1 Candidatus Korobacteraceae bacterium | reverse complement strand
TACGCCTATCTGCTGAAGAAGCCGAAGGCGACCCGCGCTGACGTCATCCGCGAGATGACCCAGAACCTGTGCCGCTGCGGTGCGCACAACCGTATTGTCGCGGCCATCCAAGAGGCGGCTGGGACGCAAGGGAGGGCGTTATGAGAGCTATGACACAGGACGAAATGAACGCGAAAACCAGCGTCGGAGTCAATCGTCGCGATTTCTTCAAGCTGGGGGCGGGTCTGGTTCTTGCCTTCTATATCGAGCCGCTGGACGTCTTCGCCCAGTCGGCCTTGGGACTGCCCCAGAGCAACGCACTTCCTCCGCTTCCTCCCTGGCCCAACTTCAATGCCTTTCTCAAGATCGGGGCTGACGGCCGGGTGACCTGCGCGGTCGGCAAGGTCGAAATGGGGCAGGGATTGCAAACCGCGCTGGCCCAGAATATGGCGGAAGAGCTTGATGTCAGCGTGGACAAAATTGACATGATCATGGGCGATACCGACCTGTGCCCGTGGGACATTGGCACTTTCGGTTCGATGGGCAACCGCGTACTGGGTCCGGCCGTGCGCGGAGCCGCAGCCGAGGCCAAGGCTATCCTGCTGCAAATGGCGGCCGAGCGTTTCAGCGGCAAGGATGGTCGCCTGGTTGAGGTCTCAATGACCGATTTGGTCCCCATGGTCACGCGCTTGCGGGTAGTCGACGGCGTGATCACCGACCTCGAACAGGGCAAGAGCGTCAGCTACGCCGAGCTGGTAGGCGGAAGGCGCATCGAGCGGCACCTGGAAAATGTGCAGTTAAAACCCATGTCGACCCTCAAGGTCATGGGCAAGTCCGCCCGGCGCAAGGATGCCATTCTGAAGGTCACCGGCAAGGCCAAGTACGCCGCCGATTACACCCTTCCAGGAATGCTTTTCGCGCGCATCCTGCGGCCGCCGGCGCACGGCGCGACCCTGAAAGCGGTGGACACCAGCGCCGCCGAGAAGATGCCGGGCGTCCAGGTGGTGCGGGATGGCGAGCTGATTGCCGTGCTGGCTCCCCGTCCCGACGTGGCGGAGAAGGCGCTGGAAGCCCTCAAGGCGCAGTTCGAGCCCTCCAAGGACACGCGGGACAACAAGAACATTTTCGATCACCTGCTCAAGACTCCCGTCAAAGAGCAGGTGATCATGCAGAAGGGCGATCTCGCCAAAGGCGAGAAACTGGGCAAGCTCTACGAACAAACCTATTTCCACGGTTACGGCGCGCATTCAGCCATGGAATTGCACACGACGCTGGCCAAGGTCGAGGGCGGCAAGGCTACGCTCTGGGCGAGCACGCAGCGGCCGTTCGGCGTCCGCGATGACGTGGCCAAGGCGCTGGGCTTCAAACCCCAGGACGTGCGCATCATCACTCCGTACGTAGGCGGCGGCTTCGGCGGCAAGAACTACACGCAGAACGGCGTGGAGGCGGCGCGCCTGGCCAAGATCACCGGCAAGCCCGTGCAGTTGGTGTGGGACCGCGCCGAGGATTTCTTCTATGACCGCTACCGGCCGGCAGCCGTAGTCAAGGTCCGCGCGGCCATGACGCCGGCAGGGCAAGTCACGAGCTGGGATCTCAAGGCCATCGGCTGCGGCGACTGGGGCTCGGTAACTTTCTACGAGGTCCCCAACCATCGCGCCATTGCCGCGCCGGAGACGCAGACCGCCTGGCGCAGAGGAACCAATGCCGACGGGGTGCACCCCTTCAACGTCGGCGCCTGGCGCATGCCCGCGACCAATAGCCTTATTTTCGCAATCGAATCGCACATGGACATCATGGCCGGCAAGGCCCGCATGGACCCGCTGGAATTCCGCTTGAAGCACCTGGGCGACAAGCGCGCGCAGGGTGTCTTGCAGGCTGCCGCCAAGCAGTTTGGCTATAGGCCATGGAAACAGGCGCCCAGCGGCCGCGGCGTCGGCATCGCCTGCGGGATGATCTACAAGACGTACGTGGCAACCATCGCGGAGGTGGATGTCGACAAGAAAACCGGCGAGGTGCGGGTCAAACGAGTAGTGACCGCAGCCGATCCGGGCACCGTCGTCAATCCCGAAGGCGCAACACAGCAGGTCGAAGGTTGTATCACCATGGGCGTCGGCTATGCGCTGAGCGAAGAAGTGCAGTTCAGCAAGGGAGAAGTCTTAACGCGCAACTTTGACAGCTATGAGATTCCGCGCTTCTCGACAATCCCTCCGAAGATGGAGGTAGTGCTGATCGATAACCGCGAATACCCGCCCGATGGCATGGGCGAACCGCCGATCATCACCATGGGCGCGGCCATAGCCAATGCCATTTACGACAAGGTGGGGGTCAGGCTTTACCAGCTCCCGATGACCCCGGAACGGGTCAAGCAGGCGCTGCAGAAGAAGAGCTGAATTGCGGGCTTCAGAAATGGTTCTTTGAAAGGGCAAGGCTTTATTGAGACCTGCATTAATAATGCCTGATGTTACCGTTCCAGGGCGACCGGCGCGCCGTAGGCGCAATGTTTGTTAGCCCCGCACTTCAGTGCGGGGAAGATGGAGTTGTTTGATTCGAGTCCCGTAGGGACGCTGCAAAATGGCTTAGGGCATTATTTATGCAGGTCTCAATAGCCCCCGAAGGAATGGTTTCTTCGCCTGAAACGGGTTCACGAAAACAGCCCCTAGCTTTCCTCAGGGGCTGAAGCCCAGTGCTTCTGGAGTTCGTGGCGGCCCGGCTAAAGCCGGGCCCCTTCAAAGCTCTTTTCTCAAACAAGCTCTACGAATTGCACTCTGCAACAGTTGAGGAGACCGACATGAGTACGCAAGCACCGCCTCAAGTCGAATCCAGGGCAATGCCGCCGGGCGCAACCCAGCCGGAAGCTCCCACCCGGGTGCGCGTCTGGTTGGCGATCATCCTGTCCTTCACCATTTTCATTGCCTATCTGGACCGGGTAAACGTCTCCGTGCTCATCGCCTTTCCGCGCTTTCTGGAAGACATGGGATTGAAAAACAACCCCGTGGGGCAGGGCATGCTGATGAGCCTGTTCCTGGTGGCCTACGGGCTGGGCAACGTTATTCTCGGCCCGATTGGCGACCGGCTGGGGCCGCGCAAGGCGATGACGCTGGCGCTGTTCTCCTGGACGATTCCGGTCGGCATGGGCGGTCTGGCCAGGACACTAAGCGTGCTCTACACCTCCAGGTTGATCCTGGGCGCCGGAGAAGCGATCCACTATCCCATGCAGATCGCCTTCGTAAAGAACTGGTTTCCGCGGCAGGAGAGAGGCCGGGCCAACTCGGCGTGGATCTTCGGGCAGATGATCGGGCCGGGCATCGCCATGCCGCTGTTCGCCGCCGTCATCGTCGCGTACGGCTGGCGCGCCAGCTTCTGGATGTGCGCCGTGCTGGGCGTGATCATCATCCCGGTGATCTGGTTCTATACCAGCGACCGGCCGGAACAGAACAAGCGCGTCAACCAGGCGGAGCTGGAACACATAAAGAGAGGACAAGCGCAGGAGGCCGCACCCAAGGGACAGGGAATTCAGCCGGGTTCGACCATGCACAACTACCTGGAGCTGATCAAGAACCCGGATTTCATCACCTGCACCTTGTCTTATTGGGCCTCGGTGAGCATGTGGTGGGGCATGCTGTCCTGGCTGCCGCAGTATCTGCGGGTGGCGCGCGGCTTCTCCTGGGCGAAGATGGGGTTCTTCTCTTCCCTTCCCTTTTTTGTCGGCCTGCTGGGAATCATCAGCGCCGGGGTTGTGGCGGACAAGCTGAAGCGGGCAGGAATCGTCAATTGCGTCGGCCTGGCGGGCTGCGCCCTCTTCATAGGCCTGGGCGCTCTGGCCCACAACAATTATCTGGGGGCATCGCTTCTGGCTTTCGCCTTCTTCTTCAAAGGCGCGTCGATACCGATGGCCTGGACCCTGCTGCAGAGCTTTGTGCCGGCCAACATGATTGGCCAGGCGGCCGGTTTGCAGAACGGGTCGTCGCAGCTCATCGGATCGCTGTCGCCGATTGTTGTCGGCGCGTTGATCGCCGCTACCGGGGCCTACACCGCCGGGCTGATGTTCCTGGTGGGCTTCGGATTTTTTGGCGCGATCTGCGGCTTGTACCTGGTGTGGAAGAAGTATTAGCCTGCTTTTCTCACCCTAGCGGTGGGTGCCCCATTCAAGCTTCTTTTGCTTGAGTGGGGCAGTTCTCGGTTGTAAACAAACAACCCCACCCTGGCAAAAGAAGCTAGGATGGGGCACCCGGCTCTCGTTCGTGGGGTTCAGCTTTTCTTGCGCAGAAGATCGGCCAGAAGTTCGGCCGCGCTCGGAGCCCGCCTGGCGGTTCGCGGAGAGGCGTCATCGGGCAGCAAGAGCTGGGATGCGCGCCGCGGGCCGCTGCCCGTGCCCCGCTGCTCGAATGCCTGGAACCTCTGCTCCTCCTGCGCGCTTATGGAGGGCGGCACGCGCTCGCGGGCGGCCTTGCGCAGATCGTCCTCGGCGATGGGCGCGCGCGCCTTGCGGGCCAGGCGGGCGGCCTCGTCCACCAGGACCTTCAGGTCGGCTGCCGAGTATCCATCCAGCGACTTGGCCAGGCCTTCAACGTCGATGGCTCCCACGCGGCGTCCGTAGAGGTGGAAGCGCAGGATCGCCGCCCGCGCCGCCGCGTCCGGCGGCCCGACGTAGATGCGCTTGTCCAGCCTGCCGGTGCGCTGCACCGCCGGATCGATCTTCCATGGCTCGTTGGTAGCCGCAATCAGCAGGATCTGGCGCTCGGCGCAAGTCTCCAATTGCTTGAGAAACTCGCTGACCTCTTCCGCCGTCTGGTGCTGATGGGCGGCGAGCTCGCGGCGCGCCGGAACCATGCCCTCGAATTCGTCGACAAAGACGATGGAAGGCGCGCGGTCGGCGGCGGTGTCGAACAGCTCGCGAATCTTCAGGGTGGTGCCGTGAATGAATGTGCTGCCGATCTCGGAAGGAAAGACCTCGGCGAAGTAAAAGTCCATCTCTTCCGCCAGGGCGCGCGAGATGAAGGTCTTGCCGCAGCCGGGAGGGCCGAACAACAGGATGCCGTTGGGGATGGTCAGGCCATAGGCTTTCAGGTCTTGCGGGTCGCGCATGGCCGTCACCACGTCTTCGTACAGCATTGCCTTGAGCTCGTCCATTCCGCCCACCTTCGCCAGACCGTGCTTGGTGGGATTGGGAATGGAGTTGTCAGATTCCAGGCTCTCGACGCTGGCGGTCGAGGGGACCGGCTTTTCGGCTGACGCCTCTTTTGCGTCTGCTGGGGTACTGCTGCCAACCGGCGCCATTTTTGCGGCAGCAGCACCCCCTGAATTGTCCATGGCTTTGACGGCGGTAGCAGTGTTTGGCGCGGCGGACACGGCTGTTTGCTTGGGGTCCGCCGGCTCCTGCGCCGCAGGCTCGGTGTTGCCGTCTCCGATCCAGCGCTCGATCCAGACCGGCATGGGACCGGCCACGTTCTCCGAGCACATGGGGCAGTACTGGTCGTCCGGAGGCTCGCACTGCCACGGCGCGTGCCCGTACGGCATGCCGCAAGCGGCGCAGACGTGGCTATGCGCGGCCTCGCTGGCTGCTTCCGTCGCCTCGGCCGGCGGCCCCGTTTCCACCTCCGATTCCATTGCGGCGTTTGCTGGGGACCCCGGTGGCGGCGCATTTTCCATCTTGGCCAGGGCCGACATCTGTTCGATGATCGAGGCGCCGCGCGTTAGCCGGAAGCTGAGTTGCAGTTGCTTGTAAGCGCGCCCCAGGCGCCACATTTCCAGGTCTGCCCGGCCGCTGCCCAGGGCGGCGCCGAAGCGTTCGGCGACGCTGAGCGGAAGCTTCTCCCATGCCAGCGGCAGGAGCGGCTCCACCGCGCTGCCCACCACCGCCTTGATGGACTCGGACCACTCGCCGAACTCGCGCCGGCCGCGCTCGTATTGGAAGCCGCCGATGGAAACCAGCTCCGGCACCCAGGAGCCGTCTATGGCAACTCCCTCCTGAAGCTTGCGGGTGACTGCTCCGACGGCGTAGTCGAACTCTTCGCGCTCGAAGAAAAAGAAGTTGTCGTTACCAGCTGAAAACGGCCGTCTGCGCTGTGCCATACATAGTTCCCGAGCCAAAACATCATATCGCGCAGCACCGGCCTCCGTGCCGGCGGGTACCGCCAGGCAGCAGCCAGGCGCTTCTGCGCAGCGCCAAACAGATGAAGCTGAAGAAGGGGAACCCTTTCCGTCACCCCAGGGTTCCCCAAATCACAACTGCTCTGCCGAATCCTGCCAAACCACCCCGGCAACAGCCGGGCTAGGACCCGGTGGCGGCGCCTTTTGCTTTGAGAGCCGCCTCCTGCTGCATTTCCTTGGCGCGATTGATGGTGCGTTTCGCGTAAGGTTTCAGCCAGAGCAGCGCCATAAAGCCGGCGACCACGTCGCAGGCGATCATGAGGTAGAACACGTTCACCCAGGTACCCTCCGCGGCACTCGCCATGGCGGCGACAGGTCCCGCGAAAATGGAGGCTGTGCCCTTGGCGGTGTAAACGATGCCGTAGTTGGTAGTGGCCCATTTGCGGCCGAACAAGTCGGCCGTAATCGCCGGGAACAAGGAGAATATCTCGCCCCAGGCGAAGAACACTACGCTCGACAGTAGCACGAACATAAGGGGCCTGGTAATCGTTTGCAGCAAGGCGTACACGGAAATGCCTTCCAGAACGAAGGCGAAGAACATGGCATTCTCGCGCCCGATCCGGTCGGAAATCCAGCCCCAGAAGGGCCGGGTTATGCCGTTGACAATGCGGTTCAACTGGATGGCCAGCACCAAGGCTGACAACCCCCAGGCGACGATCACCTTGTCCACGCCGTAGAAACTGGCAATGGGGCTGATTTGAGCGGTGACGACCAAGCCGCCAAATGCCACCATCGTCATCATTATGTAAATGATGTAGAACGATGGCTGCTTGATCATCTGCGTCCAAGTCATGTCAATGGCCGCGATGGCCACCTTCGTCGGCTTCCATCCCACCGGCAGCCAGCCGTCGGGCGGTTGCACGATGAACAA
>JBEKQR010000241.1:0-7008 GCA_049519515.1 Candidatus Korobacteraceae bacterium | reverse complement strand
CGACGATCCGCAAAAGATCGAGCAGGACCTGATGCGGGTGATTCCGCGCGAGCGCTGGATCGATTTCTCGCACCAGCTCATTCATCACGGGCGGGCGCTGTGCCTGGCGCGCACCCCCAAATGCGCGCACTGCCCGCTGGAGAACCTTTGCCATGCCGCCGACAAAACCTGGTCTACGGTGGAGCTGCACGCCAATACGAAGTAGAAAGGAAGGCCGATAACATGCCAATCGATCCCAAGGAGTACAGCGCTGCCGACGCTGCCTTTCGCGAGCAGATTGGCGTTGAGCTGCAGCGCTCCACGGCGACTCTCAATCGCATTGCCACGCTCTTGCGCGCCGGCTTGGCCGAGCCGCAACCGCTGAAGGAGTTTCGCGAGGCAGTGGACCGCGTTCGCGAGGCGGGATGGATTGTGCAGCAGTCGCTGGACTGCCAGGAGCAGAAAGAGATCAGCGGGCTGCTGTTCGCCCACCGCGCCCGGGCGGTCAGCTCGCTTTTGAAGCACCTGCGCGAAGACCTGGAGACCATTACGGAAGATGTTGCCAGTCCTCTTGACGAGTTGCTGGAATCTATCGCCGGTTTTCTCGACAGCGCCAGAGACTGCGGCCTGCGGAAAGAAAACGCGGGCCAGACGCAAGTCTAAGGGCCCGCGAAGCGGCTCAAGTTCGATATACTTCCTGCTTGATGAGCCGCCTGCGAATCTCCGCGCCATTCCTCGCCATCTTCCTGCTTTCAAGCGCATTTTCCCTGGGTGCCGAGCCGCCCGCGGCAGAGGCCGCCAAGGGAGCCTCTGCAGACGAAACCTCCAGCGCTATTCAGTTCATCCCGCAAGCGCCCGTGGACGCGTCCGCCGGCGCGGCAGCACACCTGTGGAGCGGAGGGGTCGATGCGGACACGATAACCGCCAAGATCAACCAGCGTCTCTCTCGCGCCCAGGCGGCCATCGACCGCCTGCTGGCCGTCAAGGGGAAGCGCACGCTGAAAAACACGCTGGCGCCGTTCGATGAAGCTACCGACGAACTCGACAGCGCCTCCTACGAGGCGCAGCTCGTGCAAGCGACGCATCCGCAGGCAGCGGTGCGCGACGCCGCGCAGGCCATGGTGCAGAAGGTCAGCGCCGCGCAAACGGCATTGAGCCTGAATCAGCCTGTCTATCGCGCTCTGGCAGCTCTGGATGTCTCGCGGGCCGATCCTGCCACGCGTTACTACGTGCAACGGCAGTTGCTGGAGTTCCGGCTTTCCGGCGTGGACCGCAGCGACGCCACGCGCAGCCAGATCCGGGCGCTGAACGACGAGCTCACGGCGCTGGGCTCGCGCTTCCAGCGCAACCTGGCGGACGACGTTCCCAAGATCACGGCGCGGCCGTCCGAGCTTGACGGGCTGCCGGCCGACTTCATCGCCCGGCATGCGCCGGCGGCCGACGGCACGATCACGCTCAGCACCGAGCCGCCGGACGTGTTTCCGGTGATGAAGTTCTCGAGCAACGCCGGCCTGCGCCGCCGCATGTATCTCGCCTACACCAGCCGCGCTTATCCCAAGAACGAGGAAGTGCTGGCAGAGCTGCTCGACAAGCGCTCCGAGCTGGCCGCGCTGCTGAAATTCGCCAACTGGGCGGACCTCAACGCCGCCGACAAGATGGTGCAGAACGCGCGCGCGATCAGCGAGTTCATCGACCAGCTCGATGCCGCCTCGAAGGCAACCGCCGGGCGCGAATACCAGATGATGCTGACACAGGCGCGCCAGCAGAACCCGGGGCTCCAGGTCATCTCCGCCTCCGACGCCTCCTACTGGCAGGAGCGGGTGCGGCGGGCGAACTTCGACTTCGACTCGCAATCGGCGCGGCCATATTTCCCTTATGACCGGGTGCAGCAAGGCATCCTGGATATCGCCTCGCGCCTGTTTAAGGTTTCCATCCGCCCGGTCCGCGATGCCGTTGCCTGGGACCCTTCGGTCACAACCTGGGACGTCTTTGACGGCAAGCGCAGGCTGGGCCGGTTCTTCCTGGACATGCATCCGCGCGCCGGCAAGGACAAGTGGTTCAGCATGTATCCGGTGCGCGACGGCAAGCGCGGGCGGCACTTGCCCGAGGCGGCGCTGATCTGCAATTTCCCGGGAGGCAAGCCGGGCGATCCGGGACTGATGGAGTACGGCGACGTGGTCACCTTCTTCCACGAATTCGGCCACCTGGTGCATTGGATCTTCGAGGGCCAGCAGCGCTGGGCCGGGACAGCGGGCATGATGGAGAACGACTTTGTCGAAGCTCCTTCGCAGATGCTCGAGGAGTGGATGCACGATCCCAAGGTTCTGGCCACCTTTGCGCGCCATTACCAGACCAACCAGCCGATCCCGGAGGAGATGGTTCGCCGCATGAACCGCGCCGACGCCTTCGGCCACGGCCTGTGGATGCGCCGCCAGCTTTCCTACACCGCGCTTTCGCTGCTACTGCACGAGAAACCGGTGACCAGGGATGACCTGGAGCGCACCTACTACGCCACCTGGAAGCGCTACGTGCCCTTCGAGCCGATCGAGGGCGACCACATGGTCGCCTCCTTCCGCCACCTGGTGGGATATTCCTCGGGGTATTACACCTATCTCTGGGACAAGGTGATTGCCGAGGACTTCTTCCGCCAGTTCAACCCCAACGACCTGCTGGCCGGCGACACGCCTCCGCGCTATCGCAAGACGGTGCTGGAGAAGACCGGCACTATGCCTGCCAACGAGATCGTGAAGAACTTTTTGGGCCGGCCGCAGAGCGTGGATGCCCTTGTGCGCTGGATGAACCAGGAGTTCGAGACGGACAAGCCGCCGGTATCACGGCCTGGCGAGTGACGCTCGCCAATCCTGCCTGAGACGGAGTGATGCGATAAGTGACTGATACGGCGGCGAAAATTGTTGGCGGGGTGGACGGGACTCGAACCCGCGACCTCAGCCGTGACAGCACTCGGATTTATTGAAAATAAAGGCACTTAGGGTAAGTCGCGGTAACAGAAAAACGTGTCTGGGAACAATCAGGAAAGCTTATTGTTACCGGATTGTTACCGCGCCAAAGCGTCAGGCAAACACGAAACACGCGAGCAGATTGGCTGCCGACGCTTGACCAGCCCACCGGACAGCGTTCCGGGCACCACTCGGAGGCGCTTAGGGCAATGGCCCCGACCGCACAGGTCACGCCCCCGGACAGTTAGAAAGTTACGCCCCGACTTGCCACACGGTAGCAAATGAAAGACACCGTACCGACTACGACATTTCTGGACGCATCTTGTACGCGGTTACATGTGGCTGGAGCGGGAATCAGATTGCGGGTGCTAAAGAGAAGCCTTCCCAAGACAGCTAGGGTTGCTGCACAATTACCGTATGTCTGAGTGGATGAAGATTCTCGTCACGGCGCTGTCGGCCTTCGCTGTGGGCACTCTTCTGGAACCTGTCAGGGCTTGCATTTCAATGCGCCTTCAGGCTCGTGGCCTACGACGTGCACTTTACGCTGAGCTGACTGATTTTCATGAGCTTGCAACCACATGCACAGAATGTGCCGAAGGAAGCAAGCAGAGGCAGTACTACTCTGACCTGCTGAAGAATTTCCCATTTGATACATACAAGTATGCAAAGACGAAGCCAGATATTTTCTATTCGCTCACTGAGGCTCAGGAATGGGATGCTATGATTCACGGGTGGAATTCATCTTCAGCTAAAGAAGATCAAGATAGAGACGGCTTGGCTGAGTATGTTCTACATGGAATAGGGATTGCCCTGCTGTACGGAGATCATAGTGAAAAATTGTTCCGCAAGGCTAATGCGGAGGAATATAAGGCTTACCTACAGCGAAAGCAGCATCTGAGCGAAGAAGTTAGTCTTTGCCATCGGTGCCTTTCGGAGATGGAAATAAAAACCCCTGTCGCAAAAGACTAATTACACGGCGACGGTTTCTTGACAGTCATGGCGGTCCTTCATCGACACGCGAGTACGCCAAACATTTTACTGAATTACGCCTTGATCTCTGACATTCCCTTCTCTCTGAACACTAGACTCAATCCACGAACCGCCAGCGTCTGAATGCTCACGCCCTCCGACACCGCCATGCTAACAGCCGGATCACAATGGATGTTTACGCTCAGGCAGTGACGCCCATAAAGAGGCAGGCACAGCAGAAAGTGTTGGAGCAGATTCTGCTGCCAGCGGTGAGGGCTGCCGCAACCGGTAACGGGAAAGGGGCAGCAAATGCTTAATCGCTGCCCCAGAAGTC
This sequence comes from Candidatus Korobacteraceae bacterium, assembly GCA_049519515.1. Taxonomy (GTDB): domain Bacteria; phylum Acidobacteriota; class Terriglobia; order Terriglobales; family Acidobacteriaceae; genus CAWBRT01. Next base: position 2,769 of record JBEKQR010000241.1, on the reverse strand, counting down.
CGTACCGTTACCGCTGTTACTTTTTGAGGGAGAGCCAAGCTCTCGTAAGTCCTTGAAAACATTGGCGGGGTGGACGGGACTCGAACCCGCGACCTCAGCCGTGACAGGGCTGCATTCTAACCAGCTGAACTACCACCCCTAACCCTGATTTCATTATACGGAAAGCGGCTTAAAGGTCAACGTGAGCAGCAGGAGGCGTGATTGCGGATCATCCCTCGTAGCTGCGAGATCGTCGCGGCCGCCGTCGGGGTGGCGGAAAGCGGTAGATGCAAAGCGGTTTTCCGAGGCGGTGGGAGGCGTTCAGGCGTGCGGCGAAAGTTCTTTAACCTGGTTCGATGCCGCTGTATATTGGTGTCGCACATTTTGAACAACTGGCATTAGCAGGCTTCCACAGACGCACCACAGCGGTAAGGTGCTTTATGGATGTGCCACAGTGGCTGTATCCGGGATCTTTGAAAGGGCACGCCTTCAGGCGTGCCGCATGGGACGGTTATGAACCCGGCTTTAGCCGCTGAGGGCCGTTACCTCAGGGCCTAAAGGCCGCTCATATTCGGCATCTATTCGGCGCGGCTCAAGGCACCCCAGCAAGTCAAATGCGGACTTGCTGGGGACCCCGCAAAGCCGCGCCCCTTCAAAGAAGAGATACACCTACTCTGGTTTTTGCTTTAGCCTGTTGGATTTCCGCAAACGAACGAGACGCTGGGAGACAATCACATGGGCGCAGCCACACCACAAGTATTGGGGCAGACCGGCCAGAAGGAATTATCCAAAAAGGCAGCCGTCGCTTGCCTGATTTTGCTTGCGGCTGCCTACATCACCAACGCCATGGACCGGCACATCTTCCCGACCTTGCTTCCGATGATCAGCAAGGAGATGGGATGGGGCGTCAAGTCGGGCGGATTCGTGGCGACGGTTTTCAATTTCGGCATCGCCCTTACTGGCATGCCTGCCGGTTGGCTGATCGATCGCTGGTCGCGCAAAGGCGTGTTGGTCCTGGGCATGGTCATCTATTCGGCCTTCACGCTGATGGCCGTCTTCGGCATCGCCTTGTGGGACATGACGACCTACCGGACGCTTACCGGGGTCGGCGAGGCCATGCAAATCGCCGCGCTCTACGTGGCCGCGGGCAGCTATTTCTATAAACACCGGGCTTTCGTGGTCGGGTGCATCAACGTCGGATACGGCGTCGGGAGCACTTTGGGGCCTTCCCTGGGCACGAAGATCGCATTGACGACCGGAAGCTGGAGGCCGCCGTTCGTAGTGTTCTGCGTCGCCGGTCTGATCATGGCCGCCTTGGTCTGGTTCGTCATTCCCAACGCCTTTAGCGAACGCAAACGCCTGCAGCAGTTGAATGCGGTCGACCAGAAGGCTGTGGCGAACGTGCCGGAACCGCTGTGGAACTGGAACACGCGCTTGATTGCCCCAGCCAGTTTCTGTCTGGGTACGGTTATGTGGGGGTTCCTGGGACTCTATCCAACGTTCCTGCGCAGTCAACTGCATTTTTCGCCCACGGTGGTCGCAACTATCTTCAGCATTTACGGCTTCGGCTGCATGTTTCCGATGCTTGGCGGCTGGCTTGGCGACCGGTTCTCCAATCGCGGAGCTTTGATAGTCGCCTACAGTTGCGTGAGCGTGGTCACCTATTTCATCTATCACCTGGCAATCCTGCCCTGGCACCATTACGTGCTCAGCTTCCTGATGGCGCTGCTTTGCAGCAGCACCTGCCACGTCAACACGCTCGCCCTGCTGCAGAGAAGCGTGCGGCCGGAGAAGGTCGGAAGAGCTACGGGCATCTTCACCTCGTTGCACTTCCTGGGCGGGGGGTTCTCGGGCTTCCTGTTCGGGGCGCTGGCGAACAAGTTCGGATGGGCAAATGCCGGATTACTGCAGGAAACCCTGGTTCCGATCCTGGCGATTTTACTGCTGCTGGTAGTGCGGCCAAAACTGCAGTGGCAGCCGCGGGGACTCAGCCACTGATCGCGAACGGCAACCGGGAAACCGCGCGGGCATGAGGCGTAGAAGCGAACCCGCGCGGTCGTTGCGCGGCGCGAGCCAATGGCCATGGCAGTCTTCCGCCCAGGCGTTATAATGTTGCTTCACCCAAGCCCATATAGCGAGTTTTAGCACCAGACATTCCTTTTCGAATTCCAAACTGTAAAAGGGGAGACGCGATGTCGGATCTGTTGAAGCAGAACGTGGTCCATCCTATTTCGACGCAGGAGCTCGAAAGAAGGTGGAAGGCAGTTCGTAATGTAATGAAGGCCAAGAAGGTCGATGTCCTGCTCATGCAGAACAACAACGACTATTTGGGCGGCTATGTCAAATGGTTTACGGATATGCCTGCTGTCCATGACTATCCCGTGGCAGTAATCTTTCCGGTGGCCGACGAGATGACGGTCTTCTGGCATGGATCGAGCGACCCGAAGGACGTGGGGCCGCCGATGTGGCTTCTCCGGGGCGTCAAGAAGCGGATCAATACGCCCATCATGCTTTCCCTGAATTACACCTGCACCTTCGATGCGGAAAAGGTGGTGGAGGAGCTTAAAGGGTACAAGTCGCTCCGCGCTTCTTTCGTCAACGAAGGAGCGGTGACGGCCGGGTTCTCCCGATATATTCGCGAGCATCTGACCAACGCGACGTTTGTCGATATTACGGATGAGATCGACGAGATCAAGGCCATCAAGAGCCCGGAAGAGATCGAATGCATAAAACGGAGCGCCTACATCCACGATGAGACCATGAAGGCCTGCTTTGCGGCCATCAAGCCGG
>JBEKQR010000240.1:0-7021 GCA_049519515.1 Candidatus Korobacteraceae bacterium | reverse complement strand
AAGCCCGGAGAGGCGCTGCTCAAGCTCGTACTTGGAGCGGACCACCAGTTCCGCCGCAGCCGAGGGCGTGGGCGCCCGCAGGTCGGCGACAAAGTCGCAGATGGTGAAGTCAGTCTCGTGCCCGATGGCGGAGATGACCGGCAGGGAGCTGGCGGCGATGGCGCGCGCCAGGGCTTCGTCGTTGAACGCCGCCAGGTCTTCGAATGAGCCGCCGCCGCGGGCAATGACGATCACATCCACCTGGCGCGAGCGGTTGAAGTAGCGCACCCCGGCGGAGACCTCGCGCGCCGCCGCCTCGCCCTTCACTTGCGCCGGATAGATCAGCACAGGGAGAGATTCGTGGCGCCGGCGAAGGATGTTGAGGATGTCCTGCAGCGCCGCGCCTTGCGCCGAGGTCACCACGCCGATGCGGCGCGGCAGCCCTGGAATCGGCTTCTTGCGGTCTTTATCGAAGAGGCCTTCGGCGGCCAGCTTTTTCTTTAACTGCTCGAAGGCAAGCTGCAGCGCGCCCACCCCGACCGGCTCCAGGTGCTCGCCGATCATCTGCAGCTCGCCGCGCTCTTCGTAGATACTCAGGCGGCCGCGGGCAATGACGCTCAAACCGTTTTCCGGCCGGAAACGCAGCAGCCGCGCCTGCATGCGGAAGAAGACCACGCGCAGTTGCGCTTCCCCATCCTTCAGCGTGAAATAGAGGTGGCCGGAGGCGGCCGGACGGAAATTCGAAATTTCGCCTTCCACCCAGACGTCGGTGTAGTCGCGCTCCAGGCGCGTGCGCAGCTCCGACAGCAGCTCGGCGAGCTTCCAGATGCGGCGTTCGGGAAGAGACTGGAAGTCAAAGGCGAATTGCGACGGCTCACCCATGAGGCATCTTTGAGAGAAACTTTTTCGGCCCGTTCGGGCGACATGCAGAGTCTAGCAGTTCTTCGTTTTTGGTTGCTCGTTCTTAGTTGTCCCTTATGGTCCCGCTTGCTCCGGCGACCGCGTTAGGGCGCAGCTTTAAGTGTGGGATCGAATGCGCTTTCTCCCCGCATTTGCCAACTGCGGCAAATGTGGGGCACGGCGCGAAAATCGCAGTGCCGGCGTATTTCCTTTCCCCGGCAGGAACCGCCGCCGGGGGCGGCGGCGCTACTTCACAAACTTGCGCGGGTGAGTGCCGGACTGCTAACTTGCTGGTGTGGAGCATGCCTGCAAGAAATGCGGCGCGATGGTGGAAGATGGCATTCCCTTCTGCAGCCGCTGCGGCGCGCCGCAGGTCCGGGTGATGATCGCCAGCGACGAGGCTGCCACCGAGCCGCTTCCTCCGGGGAACCCGGACGATGCGCAGCCGCCCGCTGAGCCGGTTTCACCGGAGTCCGCGCCGACTTTTCCGGCAGCACCGCGGGTGGACCCGATGGACCGCCGGGCGGTAATCTTCTCGGCGCTGCTGGCTGGATTTACCGCCGGACTGGGCACGCTGTTGCCGTTCCTGCCGGTCATCATCCTCTCCATGGTCGCCGCCGGAGGCATCGCCGTCACCCTTTACAAGCGGCGCGTGCCGTATGTTTCCGTCCCACCCAAGCGCGGCTTCCGTATCGGGGCGCTGGCCGGCCTCTTCGGCTTTGTGCTGAATGCCGGCGCCAGCGTGCTTGGGATGCTCTCCGACCAGAACCGCGAGGCGCTGCGAGCGGCCATGCGCGAGCGTCTGAAGGAAGCCATGGCGGTTAACTCCGATGCCTCGGCTCAGCAGATGCTGAACCGCCTCGGCGAGATGATTTCAACCACCGGCGGCCTGGCAGCCCTGTTTGCTTTCTCGCTGCTGCTCTTTGGCTTGATCTTCGTTCTCCTCGGGGGACTCGGCGGCTCGATCGGAGCGGCGCTGTTCGGCAAGAAAAGCTAGAACGACAGGACTGCCGGGAACTTCCATCCTGGCCTTGGGGCGTATTTGCGAGCAGCGCCGCCTGCTGCGACAGCTCACCTTCGCCCAGGACTAAGAGCAGTTTCAGAATTGATGTATCGATCGCCAGCGTGTCCTTTATCCTCTGCAACTATCCTCTGCAACCCCCTTCGTGAAAGATGCAATCAAAGCATTCATCGAGCTCAAAGAAAAGCGGTGCGGAGCAGTCTTCCGCCCCAGCCGCCAAAAACAGGCTTGCCGGGGACCACGGTTCGAGACGAAGTCGCACATTGGAACAGGAAGGACCACATGAAGAAAGGGATTTTCTCACTATTCGCGTTTACGCTGCTGTTCACCATGGGTGGGTGGGCGCAGAACACAAACGGCAACACCAAGGTAAACAACACCGCCCCCCCGGCTAACCAGTCGCCCACGACTGGCGCATACGGAAAGACTTACGGCGACCAAGATCAAACCAAGGTCCTCAAGCGGCTTGACGACTCGGCCACCGACCTGAATCGCACCGTCAATGCGCCCGATTCCGGCGTTCCACAGACAGTGCTGTCGAAGGCTAAGTGCGTGGCAATTGTCCCGACGCTAGCCAAGGGAGGATTTATCTTCGGCGCCGAGTATGGGCGCGGCGTTGCCACCTGCCGCCTCCCCAATGGCCGTTGGAGCGGGCCGGCGTTCTTCACTCTCACCGGCGGAAGCTGGGGAGCCCAGATCGGAGGCGAGGCTGTCGATTTGGTGATGCTGTTCATGAATGATGAAGGCGCGAACAAGCTGATGCAGGCCAAGTGGAAGATCGGCGGAGACGTGGGAATCGCAGCCGGTCCGTGGGGACGGGAGGGCAGCGCCAGCACCGACTGGAAGGCCAACACCGGCATATTGACCTACTCGAAAGCCAAAGGCGCATTTATCGGCGCGACTTTGAACGGGGCCAACGTTCATGTCGACGAAAACGCGATGCGAGCCCTTTACGGCAACAACTATCCGAATTTCCGGGCCGTATTGACCGGAAAAACGCGCGTTCCGCCGGCGGCGAACCGGTTCCTGGCTTCTGTCCGCCAGGACTTCCACGAGGCGTCCGCCAACAAATAGCGACAGAACTCCAAGACGCCACCCCCGCCCGCGCGAGAATGGCGTCTGGCAGGAATTCCGAATTCACCTGGCAGGCGCAACTGCGGCGCCCGCCGGGTCCGAGCAGTAGAGCGGGTACCGCCTGGCATCCCGCTCTTTCCGCCCGGCCTACGCAATGACGGCGTGCTCTCCCGATTCGGCCTTGAGCAGCAACGCACCTTCCATTGCCGTTCTGCATCTTCACTAGAGTTGTGAAAGCCATTTGCAGCTTCGCAAGGAGGGCCTATGATCCGAAGCGCTGCGCCCATAGTTCTGCTGTGCACGGCTGCGATCTTCAGCATCAGCCTGATGGGGCAAACGGTTACGATTCCCAGCGGAACGGAAATCAACGTCCGTGCCGACCAGGCAATTAACACCAAGACGGCCGGCGCCAATGAGGTGTATCCGGGCACGGTATCAAAAAACGTGCTCGACAGCAGTGGCAGGGTGGCGATTCCGAGCGGTTCCCGGGCGCAACTCACCGCGGTCCCGCTAGGCAATAACCAGTTGACGCTGGAGCTGCGGTCGGTGACCGTCAATGGCCGCACTTACAGGATTAATTCCAACAGCTCCTCGGCGGCGGGCAGCACCAAGCGAGGCGGACTTGGAGCCAATAAGCGCACCGGCGAATACGTGGGCGGCGGCGCTCTGGCCGGCACGGTGATCGGCGCAATTGCGGGCGGCGGCAAGGGCGCGGCCATCGGCGCTCTCGCAGGCGGAGCAGCAGGCGCCGGGACCCAGGTGCTCACGCGCGGCAAGGAGCTGAATGTGCCGGCGGAAACCAATATCGCCTTCCGCTTGAACCGGGATCTCACCGTGATCCCGGATACTCAGCACCGGAGGCAGTTGTCTACCAGATAGCGGACAGCCGGTTAAGAGCCGCAGGGGCAGACAAGTAGCGCTTGGCCCCTGCCTGTCCGGCCGGAAGCTTGGCGCCTCGCTCAGGATTTCGGCTGCGGGCTGTCACCCCAGCACGCTATGCGTGATGGGGACCCCGGCTCCCGCTCGGCTTCGCCTCGCTTGTTTTTAGCCTGCCCTGAGCGAGCGAAGCGAGTCGAAGGGCCCGCAAATCGCAAGATCCTTCGCCGCTTCGCGGCTCAGGATTTCGGCTCGAGGCTCCCGGCGCTTGCACCCCGTCAAGCTTCGTTTGCCGGGGACCCTGCTTCGCGCCTCACGCCTCGAAAACGCCTCAACCTCAAATTTCAGCAGCCTCAAATCCAGCGACCCCGGCTAGAATAGGCCTAGCATTCGAACCATGGCGGCTTGGGGCTCGCAGCCTGCCCTTTCTCGACGCGCAATGCAGGGCTCAAACGGGAATCCCCGCGTGCGGGCTCGTCTCCCAGGGCGTCATGGCGAAGTTTTGGAGGGGTCCGATGAGGAGATCGCTTCCGCTGATCCTGGCAGTGCTTGGGGTTTTTTCCAGCTTTGCTGTCGCGCAAGACACGATTGCCGATGTCCAGGCCAAAGCGGAGGCCGGGGACAAGGTTGCCCAATTCCTGCTGGGACGCGCCTATTACTCTGGCAGCGACGGCCTGCCCAGGGACGAAATCACTGCCATGCCCTGGTTCCGCAAGGCGGCTGACCAGGGCCAGGTGAACGCTCAGACCTATCTCGGCTACATGTACGAGGAAGGCCGCGGCGTGAAAAAAGACGAGGCGCAAGCCGTGGAATGGTACCGCAAGGCAGCCGAGCAGGGCGAGCGCAACGCGCAACGGAACCTCGGGATGATGTACGCCGACGGACGCGGCGGCTTGACCAAGAGCGACACCGAGGCCGTGAATTGGTATCGCAAAGCGGCCGAGCAGGGCGATCCGTCGGCGCAGAACAGCCTCGGCCAAATGTACCAAAGAGGCGGGGGAAGCTTGAAACAGGACGTCGGCGAGGCACTGGCCTGGTATCGCAAGTCCGCCGACCAGGGCTACGCCAACGCGCAAAACAACGCGGCCATTCTTATGCTGATGAACCGCAGCCCCGAAATCCGCAACCCGCGCGGCGCCCTGGACTACGCCAGCAAGGCAGTGGCGCAATACAAATACAATCTCATCTTCCTGGAGACCCTGGCCGAAGCCTATTACGTCAACGAACAGTTCGAACAGGCGGTGGAGACAATGCGACAGATCATGACCATCGCTCCCGCCGAGAAGATGACCGGATACACGGCAAGCCTGGACCGGTATCAACGTGCTTTAACAACGATCAGCAAACGCGAGCTGAAGTCCGCCGGCAGCTTTCGTCTGAAATAATATCCGGGAACCTGGCTTTGCGCCCCTGCGCAGGCGTTCGGCCGCTCGCCTCTCCGGGCCCCGGCAAGTGGGGCGGTTTTGCCCATGCTTGGCGGCCTCCCCGGGTGGTTGATCCTCCAGAAAACCTATAGAGCAGTTTCACAGATCTCTATTGCAAGCCTGTCATCGCTAACGTGCATCTCACATAGATTGGGTCCTCCGGGGAAGCCCCGGCGCTTTCACCCCAACCAGCGCGACCGCGGCTTGCTGGGACCCCGGGAAAGGCAGGCTATGAGCACAACTATTCAAAGCGGGCTGATCGCGGCCAAGCCGTACCTGATCGAGCAGGACTACTCCATATATACGCAGGACGAGCATCAGCTCTGGTCGGAGCTGGTGGCCCGGCGCATGGCGCAGCTAAACACGTGCGCCTGCCGCGAGTATCTGGAGGGATGGTCCGTGCTCGGGCTGGAAGAGGACCGCATTCCGAAGCTGAGCGAAGTGAGCCGCAGACTGGAGAAGCGGACTGGCTGGAAGGTAAGCCCGGTCTCGGCGTTCATGCCGTCGCGGGCCTTCTTCGAGATGCTGGCCGCGCGCCAGTTTCCCGCCACCATCAAGCTGCGCAGCCGCGCATCCATGGACTATACCCCGGAGCCCGATATCCTTCACGACGCTCTCGGGCACCTGCCCATGTTCGCGCACCAGGTTTTTGCCGACGCTGTCGAGGAATACGGCAAGTTCTGCTACTCGATCTCCGGCGAGCAGGCGCTGGAGAGAATGGGCCGGCTGTACTGGTATACCTTCGAGTTCGGACTCATACGGCAGGATGGGCAGGTAAAGGTCTACGGTTCGGGCGTGGCCTCATCTCAGGGCGAATGCACCAACGTGCTCAACGGCGGCTGCGAGATTCGCGACTTCAGCGTGCCCGAGGTGCTGAACACCACGGTAAAGGTGGACGAAATTCACCACCGGCTGTTCGCCATCGACTCCTTCGACAGCGTGCTGGCCGCGGTGCGCGAGGCCAAGCGCTACGTGCAGGAGTGAGATAAGAACCGCTTTCATAACCAGCCCGGAAAGGGCTTCTGGCCGCCTAGAAGCAGCAATCTACCGCCCGTTGCGCACGGAGCTTCCCTCGGCAGATGCTTGCGGCGGGGTAATTATCGCGGCGAGCAGGCGTCTCCAGATTCGAACGAGCACAAATCTCATGCGGCCAGGACCGTGTTCGATCTTTGTTACTGCCGGACGCGGCACCCTCCTGCGCTCGGGTATTAACTCCTGCCGAGTGAAAGCGAAATCATCGGCCAACTCCTCAGGAACGCCGTCTTCGAGCGCTTTCTGCAAGGCGATGATTGCGTACAGCGGATAAGTTCCCTGCTTGGAGCACAGCGTAGTGCGCGTTTCTGTCTTTTGCGGCCGATCGCGATCATACATTTCTTCGAACATGTCTTTACTCCCACGCTCGCGCGGAGCCAGATGCCGGTAAGCCCCGGCTCCGCAATACTTTGCGCACCATTGGGGCGCTCGCGGCCGGCAGTCGGAGGACAGGCTGGGGAAATCGAGTCGAGTAGGGCAAGAAGGTTGGTCGGGACGGCCAGATTTGAACTGGCGACCCCTCGCACCCCAAGCGAGTGCTCTACCAGCGGGCGAGGCAACAGTGCATCCGCCCGCGTACGCTTAAACACAGAATTGACCGAAACTTAACGTTGCCGAAACCTAAGCACGATAAAGTGAAGGCATTCTTGGGACGGATACGACGGCCAGGTTAGAGCTCGATGAGAGTCGGTTCAGCAGCGGCCCTGCATTAGCA
>JBEKQR010000239.1:0-7044 GCA_049519515.1 Candidatus Korobacteraceae bacterium | reverse complement strand
GCAGCTTCGTCGAAATGATGCGGCCGGACCGCGATCCCATCATCGCCAACTTCGACTCGCTTGACCGCGAGTTGAAACACGCCGCCAGCGAGTTCGGACTCGATCATCTTGCGATTTTGCCGCTGCGCGGAAATTCGTCCTTGCTGGGTACGGTGGCCCTGGGAATGAAGGGCCAGCGGGAGTACTCGTCCAAGGAGAAAACCTTCCTCTCCACGACTACCAGCCACCTGGGGCTGGCGCTGGAAAACGTGCTGCTGTTTGAGCGCGTAATGGAGTCGCACCACCGTTGGATCAACACCTTCGATTCCATCGACGACATGATTCTGGTGCACGATGCCGAGCAAAAAATTATTCGCGCCAACCGCGCCATCGTAAGCAAGCTCGGGCTGGACGTGCGCGATTTGCCGGGCCTCCACTGCCGCCAGCTTCTGCCCAATGCGCCGGAAACCTGCCCCTACTGCCTGCGCGCGGGGCAGGGAATCGTGGACGCTCCGGACCCATGTTTCGGAGGCTTTTCCACCGTCTCGACCTCCAGTTACACGGAGGAATCGGGAACGGAGAAGGGCACGATTCACGTCATACGCGATACCACCGAATTGCATATCGCCGAGGAGAGATTCCGGCTGTTGTTCGAGAAGATGAAAGAGGCGGTGTTCATCGCCAGCCCGCAAGGCAAGCTGCTGGAGTGCAACGAGGCCTTCGTCCACATGCTCGGATACGGCGACAAGGCGGAAGTGCTTTCCCTCGACCTGAACCGCCTCCTCTATTCCGACCCGGAACATCGCGCGGCTTACCAGGCAGCGCTGGAGCGTGAGGGTTTCCTGCGCAACTACGAGTTCGTCTACACGCGCAAAGACGGCCACCGGATTACGCTTCTGGAAAACAGCTTCGCCACCCGCGGCCCCAGCGGCGACATCCTGCGCTGCCAGGGGTTTCTGTTCGACATCACGGAGCAGGTGCGGGCGGGGGAGGAGATTCGCCGCAGCAACCGCGAACTGCACGCGCTGAATGCCATAGCCATCGCCGCCGCCCGGACCTTCGATCTGGAGGAGGTGGCCACGGTTGCCCTGCGTCATGCCATCGAGCTTTCAGGCGCCATCAGCGGCAGCGTTTTGATTCTCGAGCCGGGAAGCAGCACGCTGCGGCTGCACGCTTGCGAGGGACCGCAGGACAATGTTGCCGCCGGCCAGAGCTATCGGCTGTCGCCGCAGTTTTGGGCCGAGTTCGCGGGCGACAAGACCGAGCTGATCACCGCGCGCACGCTGGAACATTTGCCCCTGGAGGTCAGGGCGGCCCTCGACTCGCAGATGCGGCACGCGCTGTGCGTGGCCATGTGGACCCGCGAAAGGGAACCGCTGGGGCTGCTGCTGGTGAGCCGGCGCGAGGACCGCGAATTCACCGGGCGCGAGCACGAACTGATGATCACCATCGCCCGGCAACTGGCCATTTCCATGGAGCGCGCGCGGCTGTACCACCAGAGCACCCGGGCGTATCAGGACCTGCGCAACGCCCAGGAGCAGTTGCTGCAGAGCGAAAAAATGTCGGCCCTGGGCCGCATGATCTCCGGCGTGGCCCACGAGCTCAATAACCCGCTGACGGCCATGCTCGGCTATGCGCAACTGCTGGAGGGGGAAGAGCTGGGAGAGCGGGCGAAGGATTTTCTCGCCAAACTCTACAAGCAGACGCAGCGCACGCAGCGCATCGTGCAGAACCTGCTCTCCTTCTCGCGGCAAAGAAAACCGCAGAAAGGCGAAGTCAACGTGGCGCAAGTGGTGGAGGATACTCTGGCCTTGCGCGAATTCGACCTGAAGCTGCACAACATCTTCGTGCACAGGTCGTTCCTGCCGGTGAGCACCGTGGTGGCGGATGCGCATCAGCTCGAGCAGGTGTTTCTTAACATCATCAACAATGCCGCCGACGCCATCCAGGAAACTTCGCGCCCCGGCAAGCTGGAGGTTTCCATCTTCGAGGACTGCGGCTTCGCCTGCGTGCAATTCCACGATTCCGGCCCGGGAATCGCGGAGCTTGGCCGCATCTTCGATCCTTTCTACACCACCAAAAGGCTCGGCAAGGGCACCGGACTGGGACTCTCGATCTGTTACGGAATCCTCAAGGAGCACGGAGGAGAAATCATCGCCTCCAACCATGAACGGGGCGGCGCCGTGTTTCAGGTTCGCCTGCCGATAGCACCTGCTGAACCGCTGGCGGCAGCGGAGAGCCAGAACGAGGATTCCGTTCCCGGCGAATACGACGCTTCCAAACCCTTTAACTGAACGGGACTTTCTTTCCCAACTGGACATGAATTTCTTTCCAACTGGAGAGGAAGTTCCTATAAGCCGATTTCAGGAAAAGTGGGTATCCGGATACCACTTTCTTCCCTGTCAATGGCCTCCTGCCCGGGAGTAAGCGGGCCGGCTTACCTGCCGTTGCGGGTCTCTCGACGCCAACCTGTAGTGTTTTTATCTCTTTGATAAAACACTATTTACCTCCAAGTTACCGGTGGCGGTCCAAAGATGACACGCTTGGGACACCGGATTGCTATACAAGAGGCAGCCTGCATTCGGCAGACTGCATCGAGGTCGCTGCCGGAGTGGCAAGACAAGTGCGACGAGATCGCCGCAACCACCAACGAACAGACTCACGGGCAAAAAAGGGGCAGAAACATGGTAAACGGCATCCAGGAGACAGGCTTTACCGGGTTCGAGCATATATCGGCGGTGGTGGCTGGAGCCGGGAACTGCCAGGCAGTCTACGACACCAACAAAGATAGAATTTATGCGCTGGCGTTCTGGATGACCGGCAACGAGTTGCAGGCCGAAGAAGTGCTGGAGCGGGCATTCGTGCGCGCCTTCCTGCAGGGTGAGCTTCCTGGCGAAGAGATGCTCGATCGCGCTTTGCTGGCCGAAATCCGGGAGTTCGCGCCGGTGGGAACACTGACGCTCGATCATCAGCAATGCTCGGAGGTCTTGAGCGTCCGTGGCAATGTCAAGCGCTTTGATCTGGAGCGCGCCGTTCTTCAGGTCCCCGCGACCGAGCGGCTCATCTACCTGATGCACGATGGTGAAGGGTACAGCCACGCCCGTATCGCGCGCACCTTGGGAATCAGCGAGCAGGACAGCCGCCGCGGGCTGCACCAGGGCCGCCTGGAAATGCGTTCGCTGTTGGCCGGCTCGCGTTGAGCCCACACTCCTAAGAGTTTCTCTCTCCTACTCCGCCCCTCTCGCGAGGGGCATTTTTTGCTTTGAGGACGCGCCCCACATCTGCCGCTGTTGGCAGATGCGGGAAAAGAGAAATCGTAGGGTAGAAGCTATCCCGCGAAGCCGTCTGGCTGCGACACCGGTCCCGAGCGAACCTGCTTTATCAGGAATTCGCGTCCGGCTTCGAGCGCCCGCAAATCGAATTCGAGCAGTTTCTGATTGCGGACCGCTTTCCTGAGTGCGCCGGTCGCGCTTTCCCACGGCAGGCACTCGGTTTCGGCCAGCAGCACGCCCATCAACACGGCGTTGGCCACCTTCGGCGAACCGATGGCGTCGGCCATCTCCGAAGCCGGCACGCAAATCACGGTCGCCTCTGGCACCGCGAAGTCCTCGGGCAAGTGGTCCCGTCCGTACAGGATCAAGCCTCCGGACGCGACCTGGGGGCCGAACTTGCGCAGCGACACTTCGTTCATGGCTACCAGCACCGTGGGATGCGAAATGACAGGCGAACCAATGCGCTCGTGCGAGAGGCACACGTGACAATGGCAACTGCCGCTGCGCATCTCCGGGCCATAGGAAGGCAGCCAGCTTACTTCCATGCCCGCGCGCATGCCCATCTCCGCCAGCAACTGGCCGAGCAGCAAAACTCCCTGGCCGCCAAAGCCGGCAATCTTGATGCTGACCTCGCGGGTGTGGGATTTGTCCGCGACGGCCGTTTCCGCCTCGCGCGCGCTGCCGCCCACGACTTCAACGACCGACTTACGGGGCGGTTGCGTGGTTACAGGAATCTCCGGCTTGGCATCGCGATACACTCCCAGGGGAAACTGCTTGATGAGACTGTCGCCCACCCACTTGCGCGCCACTACCGGGTCCATCTTCAGAATGGTTGGACAGGGCGAGAGAATCTCGACCAGGGAAAAGCCGGTCCCGTTCTTTTGATTCTCCAGCGCTTTGCGCACGGCGCGGCGCGCCTTGACGATGTTCTTGTTGTCGCTCAAGGCCACGCGCTCGATGTAAGCCGGCGCATGCAGTGTGGCCAGCAACTCGCTCATGCGGATGGGGAAGCCGTCATTGCCGGGCCGGCGTCCCCAGGGAGAGGTAGTGCTCGTCTGCCCGATCAGCGTGGTCGGCGCCATCTGCCCGCCGGTCATGCCGTAGATGGAATTATTGACGAAGAACACGGTGATGTTCTCGCCGCGATTGGCGGCATGAATTATTTCCGCCGTGCCGATCGCCGCCAGGTCGCCGTCGCCCTGATAGCTGATGACGATGCTCTCCGGGTGGGCGCGTTTCAGCCCGGTGGCCACCGCGGCGGCGCGCCCGTGGGCTGCCTGCACGTTTCCGGTATCGAAGTAGTAGTAGCCGAAGACCGAGCAGCCCACCGGGGTCACCAGGATCGTGCGGTCCTGCAGTCCCAGGTCGTGCAACGCTTCGGCAATCAGCTTGTGGACAACGCCATGGCCGCAACCCGGGCAATAATGCGTCTGGTTCTGCAGTTCGTCCTTGCGGAGAAAGCGATCGTAGAAAACGTCCGTCTTTTGAAGAATGACTTGGTATTCGCTCACTTGTTCGTCTCCTGCCAACGGGGCCCCCAACCAGCGCGGTGTTTGCGCGGGTTGGGGTGCAACCTAAACCGCGGCCGCCATGCGTTTGGGGGCGGCAGATCCGGGCTTTCCAGCGGCTGCCGTTTTTGCGGCTGCCGGAGTGGAAGAAAGCAGTTGCAGGTACACTTCTTCGACGGAAGGCACGTTGCCGCCGGCCCGTCCGTACAATGCCACCGGGACCTGGCCCTGGAGCGCCAGGCGAACGTCTTCGACCATCTGCCCCGTGCTCAACTCCACCACCAGCACGGAGGCGCAGCGCTTGGCGGCCTCGGCCAGGGCCTGCGACGGGAACGGGAACAAGGTAATGGGCCGCAACAGCCCGGCCTTGATTCCCCGCATGCGGGCGTGATCCACGGTTGAGCGCAGCACGCGCGAGACAATACCGTAGCCTACCAGCAGGATGTCGGCGTCGTCCGCCATGTAGGTCTCGTAGCGCGTCTCCGACAGCGCGACCTGCTTGTACTTCTCCTCCAGCTTGCGGATGTGCCCCTCGAGATGGTCGAAGTTGAGATAAATCGAGGTAATAAGATTCTTGCGCGTCTCCGCCGTTCCCTGCACGGCCCAGGGCTTGGCGGGAAGAACGGCGGGCTGCAGGTCAAGCTCGACCGGCTCCATCATCTGCCCGACGAAGCCATCGGCGAGCACCACCACCGGATTGCGGTACTTGTCCGCCAGCTCGAAGGCCAGCATGGTCAGCGACGCCATCTCCTGCACCGACGCGGGCGCCACTACGATGTTGCGGTAGCAGCCGTGGCCGCCTCCCTTGGTGAGCGCGAAGTAATCGCTCTGCTCCGGGCCGATGTTCCCCAGTCCCGGACCGGCGCGCACGATATCGACGATTACGCAAGGCAGCTCGGCGCCGGCCAGGTACGATATGCCCTCCTGCATCAGGCTGATGCCCGGCCCGGAGGACGCGGTCATCACCCTGACGCCCGCCGAGGCCGCGCCATAAACCATATTGATGGCCGCCACCTCGCTTTCCGCCTGGACGAACGTGCTGCCCACCTGCGGCAGCAGCAACGAGGCGTGTTCGGCGATCTCGCTGGCCGGAGTGATGGGGTAGCCGTAATAAGCGCTGCACCCGGCCATCACCGCGCCCTTCACTACCGCGACATTACCTTTACATAGCTGCCGCATTTGCCGCCTCCTTCACCGCCGGCCGGGCCGGCGACCGCATCCGGTATACGGTTATGCCGCCCGGCTCCGGGCAGCAGTAGAAGCAAATGCCGCAGCCGGTGCAATTCTCTCCCGTGTATTGCGCCGGGTGAACCCCATACTGGTTGAGGTCCGCGGAAAGCTCCAGGCACTTGGGCGGGCACGAATCAATGCACAATCCGCAACCCTTGCACTCCTGGGTGTTCACCGTTACCTTACCGCGAGCTTGATCTCCCATGGCGATCCTTTACGAGGCTGAAAGGCCTGAAAAGCGGCATCAGCGCGGACGACGGCCTGCCCCTCGAAACCTGACTTCAGCTTTTGTCGGGGGTCCGGGCTATGACGCATTTTCCAGAAAGCCTGATTATTGAATTGTTGTCAAGAGTTCTTTGCCCGGCGCGAAACCGATCGCCAGGCGCGGGGCGGCCGCTCCAACTCGACCGGGCAAACAGCAACGCAGCCGGGAGCGGCCATTTACGGCTAACTTCCGCATCTTCTCATCAAACCCGCCGCCGCCCTGCTCATTTTCCGGCGGCAGCGGCGTGCGCCAAAACGGGGCGCAACGCCTGCTCGTACCCGAGAGCGGCGAAATACAGGGCGTGATCGAAAAACTGCTCCAGCAACTGCAGCACTTCCAGTTCGCCGAACAGCTCGGCCATCTGTTCTTCTTCACCGCCGCGCCGGAGATACTCCAGCAGATTCTCCTTGACCAGGGCGAGGCACCAGAGCAGTTCGCACAGCGGCACCCCTTGTTCCGCCCGGCGGGCGCCGATCTCCTCAAAAAGCCGCTGGATGTCGGCTTCGGTCTTGCCCAGCAACCACTCACCCAGGTGCTGGTATAATTCGCCGACCGCCTTGCCAAGCTCCGCGCGCGGGACATTGCGGTAGCTGGGACAACGATCGCTTTGCTCCAGCTTTTCTTGCAGCGAAAGCACCAATTCGTGCGAGTGCTTCTCGATCAGCCGCACCATGCGATAGGCGAGAATCATAAAAACCTCCCCGCTTACTTCATTTCCGGGGCCCACCACCGGTAGGCGAAGCGTCGGCGTCCCGGAGCAACTCCCAGGGAGAAACGCCGGCCGGCTTGC
>JBEKQR010000238.1:0-7078 GCA_049519515.1 Candidatus Korobacteraceae bacterium | reverse complement strand
AGAACCAGGCCGGTGCCCAGATTGAGCCGCTCCAGGGCCGCCATGGCGCGCCCCTCAAATTCGAACTCGGCGAACATCTGCCTTCGCCAGGCAGTCGTGATCTCCGTAAAATGCGGCTGTAAGGCGGCCACCGCTTCCAGAATCAGAGCCCGCACACTCTCCTTGATTGGCAGCAGAGCTGTCATTTGCTCCTTAGAAGGCGAAACCGCTCTTTCTAAATTGGTTAGATAAGCAGTAATGCCTTAGTGGACACCCTGCAAATCACCTAGTGCTTGATTCTACAGTTTTTCACCTGAGTTTCCTAGGTGTGAAGTTGAAAACTTTGTTGGCCGCATCCGGGCACCCGCCTAGTAACCAGTTCGGAAATCCAGCAGAGCTGCACAAATGCGTGTCACTGTGAGACTTTCTTCCTCAGGAGGCATAGGGCAGCCGCCCCCGGCTGCCCTTTTGGCTCGCTGTGGTAGTAAAGCGCCAGCCCCTGAAGCCGTGCCCAGCCTGAGCCCGTGCCCCACATCTGCCGCAGTTAGCAGATGTGGGAACATCAATGTGGGAACTTGAACGAAAGGCCTTAGTGGCCAGAGGATCGTCTACAATCCTCATATGCTTAGGTTTTCCACCGCGGGTGAGTCTCATGGTGAGGCGCTGGTGGCCCTGCTCTCCGGCCTGCCAGCCGGGGTGGCGATCGAGCAGGCGGCCATAGACCGGGAACTCTGGCGCCGCCAGCAGGGTTACGGGCGCGGGGGCCGCATGCGCATCGAGCGCGACACTGCGCGTTTTCTCTCCGGGGTGCGCCACGGCAAGACCATTGGCTCTCCCATCGCCATAATGATCGAAAACCGCGACTGGACGAACTGGCAGGAGGCGCTGCCGGTCGAGCCGGGCGACCCAACCAAGCATCGGCGGCTGGCCTCGCCGCGCCCGGGACATGCCGACCTGGCAGGCGCGCTGAAATACAATTTCCCGGAGGCGCGCTACGTTCTGGAGCGGGCCTCGGCCCGCGAGTCGGCGGCCAGGGTGGCAGCCGGCGCGGTGGCCAAGATGCTGCTGCGTGAACTCGGCATGGAGGTCCTGAGCCACGTCATCCAGGTTGGTCCGGAGAGGCTGGGCAGGGCGGCGGAGTGGGAGGAAATTGTCTCCACCTGCGGCAAAGATGAGATTCTACTGAATTGCGTCGACCACGAAACCGAGCAGCGCATGAAGCAGCAGGTCGACCAGGTGCTCCGCACCGGCGACAGCCTTGGCGGGGTGTTTGAGATCGTAGCCCATGGAGTTCCTCCCGGCCTGGGGACGGTCGCCAACTGGGACGAGCGCCTGGATACGCGCCTGGCGGCTGCGGTAATGTCGCTGCAGGCGGTCAAGGCGGTCGAGATCGGCGACGGGGTGCTGGCGGCGGGCGTGCCCGGTTCAGCCATCCACGACGAAATCCATTACGATCGAACCGCCGGCGGCTTCACCGGCTTTACCCGTCCGTCGAATCATGCGGGAGGACTGGAAGGCGGCATCACCAACGGTAAAGACGTGGTGGTGCGCGGCTACATCAAACCGATTTCGACCCTGCGCCGTCCGCTGAGCTCGGTCGATTTCCAGACTCGCGAAGCGGTCAAGGCCGCCTACGAACGCTCCGACGTCTGCGTGGTGCCCGCCGGCGGCGTGGCTGCCGAAGCCATGGTGGCGCTCACCTTGGCCGCCGCCGCGCTGGAGAAATTCGGCGGCGACTCGATGCTGGAGACGCGGCGCAACTTCGAGGCCTACTGCCGGCAATTACGGAACTACTAAAGAATGATCTATAAGATTGTGAAATATGGCGAGCCTGTGCTGGAAACACCAGCCCAGCCGGTGACGGAATTCGACGGCAAGCTGCACAAGCTGATCGGGGACATGTTCGAGTCGATGTACGCGGCTCACGGCGTCGGCCTGGCGGCTCCGCAGATCGGCATTCCGCTGCGCCTGGCCGTCATCGACATCAGCTTCAAGGAAGACCCCGCGGCCAAGCTGGTGCTGGCCAACCCGGAGGTCGTGCGCGCCGAGGGCAAGCAGGTCATCGAGGAGGGCTGCCTCAGCATCCCCGAGTTTCGCGAGAAGGTGACCCGCCCGCAACGCGTCACCGTGAGAGCGCAGGACGAAAACGGCGAATGGCGCGAGCATACCGGCGAGGACATGCTGGCGCGGGCGCTGCTGCATGAAACCGACCACCTCAACGGCAGGCTCTACATCAGCCACATCAGCGCCCTCAAGCGCGACCTCATTCGCCGCAAGGTCCGCAAGCTGCGCAAGGCGGGCGAGTGGTAGGGAAAACCGTTTCTCGTTTCACGTTTCCCGTTGCCCGAGCCCGAGTTCGTGAAACGTGAAACGTGCAACGTGAAACGACAATGGACCTTATCTTCTGCGGCACTCCTGAATTCGCGGTTCCGACCCTGGAGAAGCTGGTCTCCGCCGGCCATGAAGTGCAGCTGGTGGTGACGCAGCCGGACCGTCCGCGGGGACGCGGCATGGAGCTCGCCCTCTCGCCCGTCAAGCGCAAGGCGCTCGAACTGGGGCTGCCCGTCATCCAGCCGGATAAGATCAAGGAAAACCTGGAATTCCGCGCGCGCCTGGAGGCCATCACCCCTGAGGCCATCATCGTCGTCGGCTACGGACGCATCATTCCCGGCTGGATGCTCGATCTCCCCAAGCACGGCAACATCAACCTGCACGCCTCGCTGCTGCCCAAGTATCGCGGAGCGGCGCCCATTCAGTGGGCCATCGCGCGCGGCGAGACGGTCACCGGCGTAACCACCATGCTGCTGAACGCCGGCCTCGACACCGGCGATATCCTGCTGCAAGAGGAGCTGGCGATCGCGCCAGATGATACCGCCCTCGCGCTGGCGCCGCGGCTGGCCGCCATCGGCGCCAACCTCATGCTGGAGACGCTGCGCGGGCTGGCGGCTGCGACTATCGTCCCGCGCCCGCAAAAGCACGAGGAGGCGACGCTGGCGCCCATCTTGCGCAAGGAGGACGGCCGCATAGATTTTGCGCGCAGCGCCACGGAAATTTTCAACCGCCTGCGCGGCTTCCAGCCGTGGCCGGGAGCCTACACCAGCTTCCGCGGAAAAAACCTGGCTTTGTATTCGGGGACGCCGCGCGAACTTACGCCCAGCCAAGCGCAAAAGCGGCCATTGCCGCCGACCCCGCACGGCGCGCTTTCCCCGGGCGTGCTCGCCGTGGAAGCCGATGCGCTGCTGGCGGGCTGCGGCGGGCAAACAGCGTTTGAGATTCTGGAGTTGCAGCTGGAAGGCAAACGCCGCATGACCGCCCGTGAGTTCATCAACGGCTACCGCCCGCGAGCGGGCGAAAAGCTGGGAGAAGCGGGTTAGGATTTTTGCTCCCAATAGGCCGCGGAATATTTCTTGAAACGAATGATTTCTTGAAAGCGTTAACTTATCCAGATCGCATATCTCTCACGGCGAATTGTTTCTCACCGCGGGATTTCAAAAGAGATCGCATCATCTCTCATCGGCCGGAGGCGCAATGTTTTTGTTAGCCCCACGCTTCAGCGTGGGGAAAGCGGAATTATTTGGATTCGAGTCCCGTAGGGACGATGCCCCGCGGCTGGGTTATATTCATCCCTGATCGACTATGCCCATCTCTCCAGCCCGGCTTGCCGGCTTCCAGATACTGCTGCGGGTGGAACAGCAGAACGCTTACGCCTCGGAGCTGCTGCACTCCGGACGCCTGGACGCGCTCTCGCCCGCCGATCGCGGCCTGTGTATGGAGCTGGTTATGGGCTGCCTGCGCTGGCAGGCGACCCTGGACCGCCTGCTCGCCGGCGCTTCTTCACAGAGCCTGAATAAACTCGACAAAGAGGTCCTGGTGGCGCTGCGCCTGGGCGCATACCAGTTGCGTTTTCTGTCACGCATTCCGCCCAATGCGGCGGTGAACGAGAGTGTTGAGCTGGCGAAGCGTGCGCGCAAGAAATCCGCTGCGCCGTTCGTGAACGCCATTCTGCGCAAGCTGGCGCGGGAGGGGGCTGCTCCTTCTGCAGAAGCGTGTTCCTCTGGTGTCCCTGGCGGGGTGGAAGAGCCGCATTCGCCGGGAGCTGTGGCTGGCGCGTTTTCGCCGGGGTCCCCAGCAGGCGCCGCAGTTGCGCCTGTTGGGGTGGAGCAGGCGCTGGCTGCCGCGTGGTCGCATCCCGAATGGCTGGTGGCGCGCTGGATTGAGCAGTACGGTGGTGAAGCGGCCGCCCGTGTTTGCGAATTCGATCAGCAGACGCCGATCACCGCGCTGCGCTTGCCCACAAGCCCGGAACTGGCGGAGCCGCTGGAGCGTGAGCTGCAGGCAGAAGCTTGCACCCCAGCAAGCCTAAAGCCGGGCTTGCCGGGGACCCCGCGCGTGGAGCTGGCGCCGGGAAACCTGTTGCGCTCGGCGCGGGTGGTACGCGCCGGCGATGTCACTCACACCCGGGCTTACCGGGAGGCCCGCATTGCCATACAAGACGAAGCCTCGCAGTTGGTAGCCGCGCTGGTGGGCCCTTCCCCGGCTGAGCGCAAGAGCGGCCGGGGTGTAGCGCCGCCGCCCCCGGCGGCGGGACTCCGTTTGCGCATTCTGGACTGCTGCGCCGCGCCCGGCGGCAAGACGGCTGCAATCGCCGAAGCCAATCCCCAGGCGACGGTCCTCGCCGTGGAATTGCACCCGCGCCGCGCCGAACTGCTGCGGCAGCGCCTGCAGGGCAGCTCCGGCGCCGGCCGCATCGAGGTGCTCACGGCCGATGCCACCCGCCTGCCTCATGGGCGCGAGTTCGACCGCGTACTGGCGGATGTGCCTTGCTCCGGCACCGGCACCCTCGCCCGCCATCCCGAAATAAAGTGGAAGTTGCGCCCCGCAGAACTGCCGGGCCTGCACCAGCGCCAGGCCGCCATACTTTCCGCCGCGCTGGGGCATCTGGCTCCTGGAGGCGTTCTGGTCTACTCGACCTGCTCGCTGGAGGCGGAGGAAAACGCTTCCGTGGTGGAGGAAGTGCTGCGCCAGAACTCCTCGGCCAAGCTGCTCGACTGTGCTGCCCGCCTGCGTGAGTTGCAGGAAGCAGGCGAGCTGAATTGGCCCGATGTGGAGAGCTTGTGCCATGGGCCATACATGCGAACCCTGCCCGGAGTGCATCCCTGCGACGGCTTCTTCGCGGCGATGATCACCTTGTAGGGAAAATAAGTTTCAAGTTTCCAGTTTCGAGTTTCGAGCTTCTGAACTTGAAACTTGAAACTCGAAACTGAAATGCGCGTTAGCGCGCCACGCTCTTGGCATACGACAATACCTCTTCGGCGTGGCCGTCGGGTTTCACGTTTTCGAAGACGTGCGTGATTGTCCCATCGGGGCCGATGAGGAAGGTAGTGCGCGCAATCCCCATCACCATCTTGCCGTACATGTTCTTTTCCTTGAGCACCCCCAACTGGGCGCACAATTTCTTCTCCGGGTCGGAGAGCAGGGTATAGGGCAGGTCGAACTTCTCCTTGAACTTCTTTTGCGCGGCGGGGCTGTCGGCGGAAACTCCGAGCACCACCAGTCCGGCTTTCTGCAGTTTTGTATAGGCGTCGCGGAACCCGCACGCTTCTATGGTTCAGCCGGGAGTGTCGGCTTTGGGATAAAAGAAAAGCACAACATCTTTCCCGCGGAACTGTTTTAATGAAACGGTGTCGCCGTTTTCGTCGCGCAGGCTAAAATCGAGCGTGGCGTGTTTTTCTTCCATGCGTAACAGTCTACATCTGAAGCGGTTGATTCTGCTGGCGCTGGCCGGCCTGGTCCTCGGCCCATGGCCGGCGCGGGCGCAATACACGGGAGAAGCCAAGAGCTCGCGTCTGCGCGCCGTCGGAGTGTTGCGCATCGACGCCAAGGGCAAAGCGCGCCTCTTCCCGGTGGTTGTCTTCAGGGACGGCAAGTACTTCGACGCCAGCCTCTATGACGCCAATCCCGTGCCCTTCGCCATCGCCGGCGACATTCTCTACCAGGCGGAGAAGGACGGCCACACTGAAGGCTACTTCACCGTCCACACCGCCATGCACACGCCCACCCAATGGTGGGCCGAGGGACTGTGGAGAACGGCTCCGCCGCCCGCCCCGCCCGGCAAACCCAAGCCCGCGGCGAAGAATAGAGACTCTGATCTTCCGGTGCTGCACAGACCGTCCGCCAAGGCCGCCGAGACGGACACAGCCAAGGCCGCCGACGCGGACCCGGACCGCCCGGTGCTGCGCAGGCCATCTTCATCTGAAACAACGGCAGAGAAGGCGGCCTCTGGCGAGCGCAGAACAGGCCGGCCGGTGGGAGACGATAGGGCTGAAAGGGTCGAAGCGCAAGACCCGAACCGTCCCACTCTGCGCCGGGGCAAGCCCGCCCAGGAGATGGAGGCCGACATTCCCACGGGAGGCCAGGGGCGCACGGCCATCGCTTCGGAGTTTCCGGCGGCTTCGGCCGGCGACAAAGTTCTGCTGGCCATCGCCGATATGGGCAACATCGAGGCGCACCCTTATGCCTATAGCTGGAAAGAGGGAGAGCGCGAGCGCGACCTGGCAACCTTGCAGGGCCTGGCTGCCGAGGCCATCCGCCAGGCCGCCCGCGAGCGCGCCTACCTTCGCGGCATCGATGCCGGCAAGCTTGCCGGCGTGGAGGTGTATGCCCTCGACCCAGACCACAGCAACCGGCCTATAGAGATTCTGAGCGCCACGGTAGTTGGCGCGCAGAATAAATCGTGGCTGCCTGCCGGCTCCGTGCCCAGGTCGGGGCTCCAGCTCAAGCTGCTGCTGGTTGCGCGCAAGAATACCGAAGGAAAACTGAACCGGATCTTCTCCATGATCTCCGACCCGCTGATGCTGGATGTGCGCCCTTCGCTGAGCTTCCTGGGCGCGGTGGACGCCGACGGCAGCGGACGCGCCCAACTGCTCTTCCAGCAGCAGGTGGACACGAAATCGTTCAACTACGTCCTCTACCGCGCCACGCCTTATGATTTGATCAAGACCTTCGAGACCGCCCCGGCGCAGCGGTGAGTACTTCCGTTTCACGTTTCACGAGTGAGGCGTCATCCTGAGGCCACGCTGCATTTCATCTACATGGGTTG
>JBEKQR010000237.1:0-7085 GCA_049519515.1 Candidatus Korobacteraceae bacterium | reverse complement strand
CCCCACAAAGCCGCGCCCCTTCAAAACAACCGCTCGCTTGGGTTTTTCAGCAGCCTGTGAAGCCGCGCCCTGATAGAAACCGGTGCCATGACGAAGAGATACTTCAACTACGGAACCGCTCTATCGCCGGCATGGCGGCGCCTTCCTCACCATGAATACCAGGAGCGTGTATGAGCAACGTCCTGCAGTTGCTGGTTGATCGGCTGGATACGCCCATCGGCGAAATGCTGATCGTGGCCGACCACGACGGAAATATTCGCGCTACTGCCTGGACCGACCGCGAGGAACGTATGCGCCGTTCGCTGCGGCTTCACTACGGCGAGACTGGCTTCACGCTTGAGCCGCGCCGCAATCCGCATGGCTTGACCGAGGCCATCCGCAGCTACTTTGCCGGAGAGCTGAAGGCGATAGACAACTTGCCGGTCGAAACCGCCGGCAGCCCTTTTCAGCGCGAGGTGTGGCGTGCGTTGCGGGAAATTCCATGTGGGACAACTGTTTCTTACGGCAAGCTTGCCGAGCGAATCGGCCGGCCGGCGGCGGTCAGAGCGGTTGGTCTGGCCAATGGCTCAAATCCGGTTGGGGTTGTCGTCCCTTGTCACCGCGTGATCGGAAGCAACGGTTCGCTTACCGGCTATGGTGGAGGTATCGAGCGCAAGCGCTGGCTTTTGGAGCATGAGAAACAGGGATGGCCATAGAACAGATCAGGAATTGGCGTAGAGCGCAAACCTCCCGCCCGGCTATTCTTGTGGAAGCCCACGCGGAAAGCGAATCCGGCGATTAGAATAAGGCGCGAAAGAGAGCAACTCGAAATGAAGACCTTTCCTCTATCGAAAACCTTCCATCTGCTGGAACCGGGCCCCGTAGTACTGCTGACAACCGCCCAGCGGGGGCACGCAAACATCATGACGATGAGTTGGCACATGATGATGGAATTCGAGCCTCCGCTGATCGGCTGCATAGTCAGTTCCTGCAACTTCAGCTTCAGGGCGCTGCGCGCCACCCGGGAATGTGTGATTGCCATTCCTACGGTGGACCTGGCCTCCACGGTGGTCGACATCGGCAACTGTTCGGGCGAGGACGTCGATAAGTTCGAAGCTTTCAACCTGACACCGCTGGCCGCCGAGCAGGTGCAGGCCCCGCTGATCGCCGAATGCCTCGCCAATATCGAATGCAAGGTGATCGATACCAGCCTGGTCAACAAATACAACCTCTTCATCCTGGAAGGGGTCAAGGCCTGGAGCGACGCGAAGCGCAAGGAGCGCCGGACAATTCACGCTAACGGCGATGGAACGTTTGTGACTGACGGCAAGACCATCGACCTTAAGAAAAAGATGGTGAAATGGAAAGCGTTACTGTGACATCGCCTGCCCGGGCGGAATGCGGGCAAGGAGAGTTGGCTGACGCATAATCCCCGATCTATACTACGTCGTTATTGTGCAAATATGACTTTGTTGCAGGCCCGCCCTGGCTGGGGCGAAAGCCTGAGTGGAAGCCAGTCAGGAGGCGGTGATGCCCATTCCGGTCATTGATCTGGGGAATGACCCGCGAGAACGTGGACGCCTTCACGGAGAGTTCCTGCGATCCGATGTAGCTCACAATCTCGATACCTACTTCCGGCGCTTCGAGAAGCTCGGCTATGCGCGCGACATGGTGCTGGCGGAATCGGCAAAATGGGCGCCCCAGTTGGAACGGCTCGACCCTGAGTTCAGCGCCGAATTAAAGGGCATTGCTGAAGGTTCCGGGCGTTCCATAGCGGAAATCGCGATGCTCAACGTTCGCTATGAGCTTATCGTGGGATTGATGAAGCAGGCAGCCACCTCCTCGGCGAACGCCGGGATTGACGGATGCACTTCGTTTGCGCTCATGCCGGAATGCACGAAGAGGCAGGAAACTTTTATTGGTCAGAATTGGGACTGGATTCCCGGCGTCAAGACCATGGTCGCTCGCGTTCGCCGCACGGACAAGACCGATTTCATATGTTTCGGCGAGACCGGCACCGTGGGCGGCATGCAGGGCGTCAATGAAGAGGGGGTGGGCGTAGTCATCAACGCGCTTCTTTCAGCGGAAGACGGCAAAAACGGCTATCAAAAGCCCTTTCGCATGCGGGTGCGCGATGTTCTCAACGCTCGCAACATGCATGAAGCGTTTCTTGCCATTTGCGGCACAAAGCGTGTAGCCGCCATGAACTTCATCATCGGGCACGCCGAAGGCGAAGCCATTGATATTGAAGCCGGGCCGGATGAGGAGGCGTTTCTGTACGCCAGCGATGGAATCCTCACCCACTCCAACCATTTCTGCAAATTGGAAATCAAGTCCGATGTGGTGCGGCTATGGCCAAATACCCTTTATCGCCACTCGCGGCTGGCGCGGCTGTTGCGAAAAGACCAGCCCCTTGATGCGGATGGGATCAAGGCTTCGATGTCCGACCACTTCTCGTACCCGCATTCCATCTGCGCGCACATGGACAGCAATGAGCCCGAGAACCTCAGGCTGGAGACGCGCAGCTCCATTCTGATAAATCTAAACACCCGGACGATGTACGTGACAGACGGGCAACCCTGCACAAACGATTACGAGAGGTTTACGTTGACTGGCGCGGGGGCAGAACGAGGTGTCCCAAACATCCAAACTGCTTCTCCCGCTTAGATGCGCTACTTGCTCGCCGAGGTCAAACGCTCCTGGAGCTTCGCGGAAGATTCCTGGGCAGGGGTTTGGGTTGTGCCCTGGAGCGCATTCGCCGCCGGCATAGAGTTCCCGGTGGAACGAGACCACAAGTTCTTGCGATGTAATCTCGTGGCGCCCACATTCCGTGGCGCCTGTCTATTTCGCCACCGATGGGCGAGGCTATTGGTGTTCCCTCGCGCTGTTCACGCTGAGATAGGCTCCGAGCAGCAGCAAGGCCAGGGCTGCGCCTTGTGCCCAATGCGGCCGAGCGCGGCCGGCTAAGAGCAGCAGGCCAGTGGACAACAACGGCGCGGCATAGCTCAGCGTGCCCAGCAGGACGATGTCTCCGTGCTTGGTGCCCCGGTCCCACAGCCAGAAAGCTGTACCGACCGGACCGATGGCCATGGCGACGATTGTTGCCCACTGGCTCATTGTTGGTCCAACCCATGGCTCGGTCGCCACATGGACAATCGCTCCCAACACGCCCGTGGCTAGGCACGGTCCCGCGATGGCCGCGCTGGGAACCGCGTGGAACCGGCGGTTCAACACCGAGTACGCCGACCAGGTCAATGCCGCACCCAGAGCCGCGAGATATCCGATTACGTGTTTCGCCTCGATGGCCAGCATCTGCCCGTGCGTGACCACCAGGCCCGCGCCCAACAGTCCCAGGAGCGTGCCCACCCACTGTCCGGGGTAGACCCTGACGCCGCTTATAATTGCCGCGAACACCACAATCAGCAGCGGCCAGAGGTAATTGACCAAATTGACTTCAACCGCGGGCGCGCGGCTGAAAGCAATGAAGTACAGCGCGTGATAAACAAAGAGCCCGGCAGTGGTGAGCGCGGCCGCCGCTGCCGGCTGGCGCAGCGCAGCCAGGCCTGAGCCGGCGGGGCGCAGGAGCCAGACACAGCCGAGCAAGCCGCTCAAGCCGAAGGTAAGCGCGAGCAACTCAAAGGGCGGAATTGTGGCCGCCGCTGTGGTCAATACTGCCAGCGAGGCCCAGAGAACGATTGCGGCGATACCGCAGAGGGTAGCGCGTAGGCGAATGTCCATTCAGCTCAACAGGTGCGAGATGGGCAAAGAATACCTTATCAGCAGGGCTTTGTCTTGGCCGGAGACGAAACGGCCTCACGGCTTCTAAGGCTGCTGAAAAACACCAGGATGACACTCAAGCGGTACATCTTCGCCTTTTTTAGCAGCCTGTTCCGTCGTCTACCGCCGGACGCCACAAAAACGGGGCAGGTGAAAATATCCGGTTTACTGCTTTTCCCAATTGCGTGTCACTGCATCTTAAGGGTACACTTGCGCTTCCCACCGCAACCCAGAGCCCGCGTTCTCCCGCGCTTTCCCCGGCTCCAGCGGAGGATCCAGGAGGTTGGCATTGTCTGACAGAAAATACCGGCAGCCCGGTTACCAGGACCGTGATCGGCGCAATGAAAGCGAACCGCAGAAATCCCCTCGCCCGAAAGCAGACATGACTTACGGACCGCGCGCTATTCAGATGGCGCCCACGCGCACCATTTCCCGTTGCGCCCAATGCGGCGTAGTGCTGCCCGCCGAGGTTGAGTTAAACGGCAAGTGCCCGCAGTGCGGCGCCGCCCTGCACGCATGCAAGCAGTGCGCGCAATTCGACCCGGGAAGCCGCTTCGAGTGCCGGCTGTGCGTACCCGGCTATTCGAAAAAGGACCTGCACAACGATTGCCCGAAATTTACCCTGAACACACGCGTGGAGCGGGAGACCTCTGCCTCTACCTCTGCCTCTTCGGGCGGCAGCGGCAACCCGAACCTGGATGCCCGGCGCGCCTTCGAGAACCTCTTCAAGAAATAAAATTGCGGTGCGCGGCATTTTTCGCAGTGCTGGCCCTGGATTCCTGAACGCAGAGCAACGCGGTTCCGAGCCTGATTCACCCAGGAGGAGAAGATGCAGAAAGTCATCGATTCGCATTTTCATTTCTGGCGCCAGCAAGACCTGCCCTGGCTCCAGGGACCAATGGTGCCGCGCATCTTCGGTCCCTATGAACCGCTCCGCCGCGACTATCCCATGCAGGAGTTCCTGGCCGACCTGGCGGGCTCCGGCATCGAGAAGGCTGTCTATATCCAGGTCAATTGGGCCAAGGAGCGCTTCGAGGACGAGGTTGCCTGGGTGCAGAAGACGGCGCAGGAGACCGGCTGGCCGCATGCGCTAGTCGGCTATGCCGATATGACGGTCGACGACGTCCGCCCCCAGCTCGACCGCCTCAAGCGCTATCCGCTGGTGCGCGGCATCCGCATGCAGCTTCACTGGCACCAGACGCCGGAATACCGCTTCGCCCCCTCGGCCGACCAGGTTGTCGATCCCAAGGTCCGGAAGAATGTTGGCCGCCTGAAGGATTACGGCTTCTCCTTCGACCTGCAGATTTTTCCCGGCCAGATGCGCGACGGCGCGCGCCTGGTCGAGGAGAATCCAGAGACCGCCTTCATCCTGCAACATACGGGCATGTTGACCGATCTCTCGCCGCAAACGACTGCGGCCTGGCGCGCCGGCCTGCGCCAGCTTGCCCCGCTGCCGAACCTCTACTCCAAGCTCTCGGCTTTCGGCACCTTCGTCCACCGCAACGAGCCGGCCTTGATCGCCTATATCGTCGACAACGCCATGGAGATCTTCGGCAGCGAGCGCCTGATGTTCGGATCGAATTTCCCGATCGAGAAGCTATGGACCGGCCATTCCGCGCTGATGCAGGCGCACCGCGATGCCGTGGCCAAACATGGTCCGAAGCACGAGGCCAATATCTTCTGGAACACCGCGCACCGCGTTTACCGAGTTTGAGTCATGCCTATTTTGCAAGTAACACAAGATTCCTCGACTCGCGCCGGCGACGCCGCTCACGTTCATTTTGGGCACAGCATCTCTAAAACCGCGATATATACTATCGCGGAGATTTCAACCCCTTAAACGGCGTGAAGTATTCATAAAATGATGGTGCCTCGCCGGGGATAATCGCGAAGGAGGCAAGACCACCAATGTCAGCAGGCAAGACTCAGGCACGAATTGCTGCATCCATTCTCGACCCGCGAGGGCAGCAGAAGCGGCCGCTTCTCAATCTGGCGCCCCGGGTCACCATCGAGGATCTCGAGCGCGGCCCCGTACTTTTTTTCGATAACACCAAGCTCGGGTTCTGCAACTACATTGAGGTCTTCAAGCGGCTGAAGGCCAACTTCGCCAAGGGCGGCATTACCAACCTGGTCGAGCATCGCGAAACCGTCAGAGGCAAGACGACGGATGGCCTGCGGGCGTTCGCGGAGAAGCTGGCGGAATATAAGCCCGTGGCAGCAGTCTTCGCGCTGGGTGATGTCGGCGTCAGTCCGGCGACGACCATCATGACCATCCGCATGGAAGAGCTCGGAATTCCGACCGTGTATATCACCGCGCCTCCGGGAAGCGACCTGGTCAAGGGTGTGGTCTATTACCGCGCCGGGCGGCTCGCGGTATGCCCTATCGACATCTATCAGGGGAGCACGATTGAGGACATCGACAAAAAAGTAGACGCGGTGATGACCCTCATCTACGACCTGCTGACGTTGCCGCCGGAGCAACTGGCGAAGCGGGCTGTGCCCGATTTCGCCCTGGACAAAGTAGCGCCTGCCGCCGACGGCGTTCTACGCCAAGCCGGACAGATACAGCTCGACGAGCTCGCTGCCGCGCAGCCCGCCGCCGGGATCGAGGAGATCAACAAGCTGTTTAACGAACTCCACCTGAGCGATGGCTTGCCCATAATTCCGCCCACGCCGGCCCGCCTGGAGAAGATGCTCTCCTACTGTCCGTATGATAAAGACCTGCCTTTGGCGAAGGAGATAGGGCCCAGCGGCAAAGACATCACGGTCAAAGACGTGGCCATTGCCGCCGTCATGGCCGGCTGCGAACCACGGTACATGCCAATTCTGATCGCGGCGTTCAAGGCCATGTCGCACAAGAACTACAATTTCCTGCAGTCGGTCACCACCTCGCATCCCGGCGGGAACCTGGTTCTGGTTAGCGGCCCGCTGGCGCAGGAGCTTGGCATTCACGGCGGCGCCGGCTGCATCGGTCCCGGATTTCCGGCCAACATGACCATCGGACGGGCCGTGAATCTGGTGCTCATCAACACCTGCCGGTCCGTTCCCGGGTACTGCGACCTGGTCTGCATCTCCTCCCAGGCGGAGCTGACGTACTGCTTCGCGGAAGATCCTTCGCTCACTCCCTGGAAGACCATAAGCCAGGAGAGATTCGACGACAAGGAGACGGTTGTTTACGTGCTGAAGGCCGAACCTCCGCACGACATTATCGATTTCCTCAGCATGACGGGCGGGGATTTGCTGGATGGCATCACCGATTGCTGCACCACTTTGGGTTCGAACAATTCGTTTATGCCGGGCCCGCTGATCGTGGTCATGACTCGCGATCA
>JBEKQR010000236.1:0-7118 GCA_049519515.1 Candidatus Korobacteraceae bacterium | reverse complement strand
ACATCTGCGCCCGGTGGAAAAAGCGCTCGCGGCTGCCCAGTTGGGTGTGCCATCATCTAGTACATGACTCAATCTGGGCCAGCGGGAACCGCAGCTTCGCGCAAGCTGATAAAACCGGACGAATCACTCAACGCCGACAGGGCGCTGTTAGACCGTCTTCACCGCGGGGTGCAGGCCGATCCCTCCCTGATGCCCTTCGGATCGACCGTGGGTTTGTCGGTTGAACTCATCCGCGAAGGCGAGGCGGTGGTGGTCTTGCAAACCGACGAGCGCCACGAGAACATCGTCGGCTACACCCACGGAGGAGTCCTCTTCACGCTCGCCGATACCGCCATCGGATTGGCGCATTTGTCGACCCTGCGAGAGCAAGAGACCGCGACCACGGTCGAGATAAAGATCAACTATCTTCGCCCCGTCTGGCACACCAGGTTACGGGCGCATGGGCGCATGGTCAAGCGCGGCAAACTGCTCAGCCTGTTGGAATGCGACCTCCACGATGGCGATGGCCGGCTGGTGGCCCGCGCCAGTGGAACCATGATGACCGTGCCGCAAGACAAGACAGTGGGAAGAGGCCAATTCCACTTTAAGGAGCTGGAGTCCGACTGAAGAGACCGCGAGCCCGAGGGGTGCCTCGTCCAAGTGAAGCCTGGGTGTTTTTAGCCCTCCTGACTAATTCGCTAATTCAGCAATCGTTTTCTCCGTTCGTCTTGGTTTCATGTTGCCTGAAGAAATGGTTGCCGTGATCCTTGCCTGCAGTTGCTCGGGATTCTCACGTTTCATCTTTCCCCTAAGCACATAGTGAAAACTAATGAGATCGTTGAGCTTGTCGCCAGGATAAAAATGTTCCACACCCCGTTTGACGTTCGTGACCTGGAATCGCTCGAATCCAGGTAACACGGATGGAACCCGTAGTGCATGCCCACCTTCGTCGATAAATGCGGTTGGAAAATCAACATCCAGCCTGAAATCCGTTGCATCTTCTTCGCCATCATTTTCGATGCTGACCACCAACCTGTAACGCTCATCGTCGCTACCACCAGGAATCGCAACCCGCTGATGCTCAATGTTAGCTTTCAGCGACAATCGCTCTTTGCGGAGTTGCCGGCCCAACGCTCGCCAACCAGGGAGAAACGAAATTAGATCGTCGAGGATTTCTGAGTCATCATGGAACTGGACAGGATTAAGATGAAGTTTATCTCTCAGACCTTCACGCCTAATGCTCTCGTGAACGTAGAAACGTACCTGCAGTGGGCGGTCTAGTGCCTGCGAAATAAACGCAGCTATCGCGATTTCTTGCTCAACCCACACTGACCCCCGGGACCACGCCGATCTGGCAGGGTCTTTCGGGTTGGATACATCGCCACGCGGATGCATGATGGCGATGAATGCGCCCGCATTGTTCAACCTTTTGAGGATGTTTTCCGTGACCCCTTCGAGGCTAGTTTGATTTTCCGCGAAATAGGCGCTGCAGCCCGTCTGTTCTTCCACCAGCTTCGCAATTGCCTTTCCGAGTTGGCGCTCAGCAGAAGTGCTTTGGCCACAACTGACAAAAATCAGAGGCATCATTCCCGGCATGGGACCCGATGCTGGAGTTGATGTTTGAGGATCAACTAAATCATTTGCTATTTCGACAAGGCACTTCATGCCGCTGGAGAACTCACCTTCAGCATATTCGGGCGACACGTCCCTCTCCTGTGATGATTCCGGTTGAATACCGAAAACGCGATCTTCTTCGTGAACAACATAAGAGCTGTAGTAAGCATATTCACGAAATCGCAAAGCAGCTTTCATTTTGCGAATTGTGATCGTAAGGTCGGCAATGTCCGCCTTGGGAACGAGAGGAGACAAAGATGCAGCGTCGAGGATTTCCGTACCGAGCGCATTCAGGTTACTAATAAGTTGATTTCCTCGAGCTTCAAATTCCGAGCGTATAAGCGACGCTGGGGATGAGTTGGGGGAGAAACTCGGCACGTGACCCAACTCTCGGTCGCGTTTAATCGCGTCATAAAAATAGGCACGCGCAGTCGATGAAAATGCGTCAAGCCGTTGCCGAAGTGCTTGGTAGGACGACGTCGATTCGGACATTCCGCCTCCGGATATGATCTTGCTTTATCTCCCAGCCTGCATCCGTCGCGATGCTAACCCACCGCGCTGTCAATGCCGGTTCTCACCTTGGCAATTATGCCTAGTTCACGGGCAAACCGGAAACGGATTTCCTATCTCTGTTCCATATCACTCGCCCTGATCTGCCTCTTCCCGCTACAATAGCCGGTTGGCGAACGTGCGCTGCTGTTCCTGACGGTGCTCCACCCTCGCGCCCGCCTTTGGCGCCAGGGTGGGTTATGGGAACCCACCTTAGCTCCGCGAAGGTAGGGCACCTCACGCGCGTCTATGGTTTCGCCCCGGGGTCCCCAGCGAATGTCGTTTTCGCATTCACTGGGGCGGAAGATTCTTATGCAGACTCAAACTCCTATCGTTAATATCTCTCAGCTTGCCAGCCACGAAGGCCAGGCGGTCACCATTCGCGGCTGGCTCTACAATTTGCGGGAGAGCGGAAAGCTGCTCTTCCCCATTCTCCGCGACGGCACCGGACTGCTGCAGGGCGTGGTCGTCAAGAGCAAGGTTGCGCCCGAGGTGTGGGACGCGCTCAAGGGACTGACGCAGGAGTCGGCGCTCATCGTCAGCGGGCAGGTACGGGCCGACAAGCGCGCTCCGGGCGGCTACGAGATCGAGATCGAAACCGCCGAGGTGGTGCAGCGCGTGCCCGAAGCCGAGCCCTATCCCATCTCGCTCAAGGAGCATGGCGTCGACTTCCTCATGGAGCACCGCCATCTCTGGGTGCGCTCGCCGCGCCAGGCGGCCATTCTGCGCACCCGAGCCGAGATCATCAACGCCACCCGCGACTACCTGAACCAGAACGGCTACACCCTGACCGATCCTCCCATCCTGACGCCGGCTGCCTGCGAAGGCACCAGCACGCTGTTCCCCGTCGATTACTTCGAGGAGCAGGCCTACCTGACGCAGTCCGGGCAGCTCTACGCCGAGGCCATGTGCATGGCGCTAGGCAAGGTTTACAGCTTTGGGCCGACCTTCCGCGCGGAGAAATCCAAGACGCGGCGCCACCTCACCGAGTTCTGGATGGTCGAGCCCGAGGTCGCCTACGCCACCCTCGACGATGCCATGGAGCTGGCGGAAAACCTGATCACCGCTATCGTCAAGCGTTGCCTGGAGCGCCGCCGCGCGGACTTCGAGACCATGGGGCGCGACGTCGCCAAACTGGAGAAGATCGACACGCCGTTCCCGCGCCTCAGCTACGACGACGCGGCAGCCATGCTGAAAGAAGCGCACGCCAAGGGCGAGCTGGAGAACCCCTTCGAGTACGGCAACGACTTCGGCTCGCCGGATGAAACCTACATCTCGTCGAAGTTCGAGCGGCCGGTGATGGTGCATCGCTATCCGGCGGCGGTAAAGGCCTTCTACATGGAGCCCGACCCGAACGACCCGACCAAGGCGCTGTGCGTCGATGTGCTCGCGCCCGAAGGCTACGGCGAGATCGTCGGCGGCTCGCAGCGTATCGGCAGCTATGAGCTGCTGCAGGAGCGCATCCGCCAGCATCAGCTTCCGGAGGAGGCTTTCAAGTGGTACCTGGACCTGCGCAAGTTCGGCGGCGTGCCGCACGCCGGCTTCGGCATGGGAATCGAGCGCGTGGTGGCCTGGATCTGCGGGTTAGAGCATGTGCGCGAAACCATCCCGTTCCCGCGGATGCTGCACAGGATGTACCCGTAATACCGTTGCACGTTTCCCGTTTCTCGTTTCACGACTAATAAATCGACCGTTATTTCGTGAAACGAGAAACGTGCAGCGTGAAACCATCCAGGCTCCATAAAACAGAATTCGTCGCCCGCTTCGTGTTGCTCGAATGTGCAATCGAGAAACGTGAAACGAGAAACGTGAAACGATCGGCATGAGCGTTCCTGCATCTTTCGGCAGCATTATCAGCCGCACCATTCGCGTGATTGGCGTTCCGCTCGACCTCGGGCAGCAGCGCCGCGGAGTGGACATGGGGCCCTCGGCGGTGCGCGTCGCCGAACTCGAGTCCAAGCTGGAGGCCCTCGGGCACGTCGTCGAGGACGCCGGCAACATCGCCGTGGTGCTGGCCGAGCAGAAGAACCCGGGCGAGCTGCGCGCGCGCTATCTCAAGGAGATAACCGCGACCTGCCAGAAGCATGCCGCCCTGGTCTGCAAAACGCTCCAGGAGGGCGCGGTGCCGCTCTCCATCGGGGGCGATCACTCGATGGCCGTGGGCTCGGTCTCCGGAGTGGCGGAGTTCCATCGCCAGCGGCAGCAGCGCGTGGGACTGATCTGGCTGGACGCGCACTCCGACATCAATACCCCCGACAGTTCTCCGAGCGGCAATGTTCACGGCATGCCGCTGGGCGCCATCCTGGGCCTCGGCCCCAAAGAACTGGCCGAGCTCTACGGGTGGTCGCCGAAGGTGGCGCCCGAGAATTGCGTGCTGGTAGGACTGCGCGATGTCGACCTGCCGGAGAAGGAGAACATCCGTCGCGCCGGCATCGAGGCCTTTACCATGCGCGATATCGACGAGCGCGGCATGCGCGCCGTCATGGAAGACGCGCTGCGCATCGCCGGACGCGGCACCGTCGGCTACCACGTCTCGGTGGACATGGATTTCATCGACCCGGAAGACGCGCCCGGCGTGGGCACGCCCGTGCCCGGCGGCGCCACCTACCGCGAGGCGCACCTGGCCATGGAAATCATCGCCGATCACGCGCGCATGCTGAGCTTCGACCTGGTCGAGGTCAACCCGGTCATCGACGAGCGCAACCGCACGGCGCAACTGGCGGTGGAGCTGGCCTGCAGCGCCTTCGGGAAAAAGATACTGTAGAGTAGTTAGGTGTTCGAGGGTGGCCCACATTTGCGGAGCCGAAGGCGGAGCTAATGTGGGTTCTCATGCTCTCTGCATGAAGCTACTACCCCACATTTGCCAAAAGAAGGCAAATATGGGCCGCCTGTGGATAATTTCCTCAGGGGCTAAAGCCCGCAGTTTTATTGGCTCGAAACGGCACGGCTGAAGCCGTGCCCCTTCAAGAATAATTATGAAACGTCTGCGTGTCGGCATTCTCTTTGGCGGGCGCAGCGGCGAGCACGAGGTCTCGCTGCTGTCGGCGGCCTCCATCTTCAAGGCCATTGACCGCCAGAAATATGATGTTGTCCCCATCGGCATCACCAAGGAAGGCCGCTGGCTCACCGAGCTGCATGCCGAGCGGCTGCTGAAAGGCGAACACCCGGAGCCTAAGCCCCCGGCAGACGCCTCTGTTGCGTCTGCTGGGGCAAAAACCCATCATCTTCGCGCCGGCGATCCCGAGGCCACGCCCGGAGCCGCCGTGCTGCAGCATGGCGAAGCGGTGCTGGTGCCGCCTGTTCCGGTCAGCTCCAGCGGCCAGTCGTCGATCATTCCATTTGATACTGCCGAAGCGGCAACGTCTGCCAAGCCTGCCATAGAGGTAGATGTCATCTTCCCGGTGCTGCATGGAACCTTCGGCGAGGATGGCACCATTCAGGGACTGCTCGATCTGGCCGAGATCGCCTACGTCGGCTCGGGCGTGCTGGGCTCGGCAGCCGGCATGGACAAGGACGTAATGAAGCGCCTTTTCCGCGACGCCCGCCTGCCGATGGTCAGGCACGTCACCATCCTGCGCCAGCAATGGGAGGACGAGCCCAAAAAGACGCGCAAGCAGATTGAAAGCGCGTTGAGGTATCCGCTGTTCGTCAAGCCCGCCAATCTCGGCAGCTCGGTGGGCATCTCGAAGGCCCACGATCCGGGCGAGCTCGCCCCCGCCATCGAAGAGGCCGCCCGCTACGACCGCAAGATCGTCATCGAGCAGGGAGTGGGCGGGCGCAAACACAAGGCGCGCGAGATCGAGTGTGCGGTGCTCGGCAACGACGGCCCAAAGGCCTCGGTCTGTGGCGAGATCATTCCCGTAAAGGAGTTCTACGACTACGACGCCAAGTACATCGACGAGGGCTCCAAGCTGCTGATCCCGGCCAAGCTGACCCGGGCGCAGCAAAAGCAGGTGCAGGAGATGGCGGTGCGCGGCTTCCAGGCCTGCGACTGCTGCGGCCTGGCGCGGGTGGACTTCCTCATGGACCCGGTCTCGGAAAAGATCTACATCAACGAGGTGAACACCATGCCGGGCTTCACCTCGATCAGCATGTATCCCAAGCTGTGGGCGGCCTCCGGCATCGCCTACCCGGAGCTGATCGACCGCTTGATCCAGCTCGGGCTGGAGCGCCACCAGGACCGCAAGCGGAATAGGTACGTGAAATAGATTTTTGATTTTCGATTTCAGATTTCAGATTGAACAGCCAAAAACACGTCACCGCTTGCCAATCTGAAATCAAAAATCTGAAATCTGAAATGGTTTTATGCGTTCCGTCATCGTCGGCACCGCCGGGCATATCGATCATGGCAAGAGCACGCTGGTGCGCGCCCTGACCGGCATCGACCCCGACCGCCTGGAAGAAGAGAAGCGTCGCGGCATCACCATCGATCTCGGCTTCGCCCACCTGGAGCTGCCGGCGCCCGCCACCGCAGCCGACGGCAAAGCGATGACTGCCGGCGGGCTGGAGAGCCAAACATTGCGTCTGGGATTTGTCGATGTTCCCGGACACGAGCGCTTTGTGCGCAACATGCTGGCCGGCGTAGGCGGCATCGACGTGGTCATGCTGGTGATCGCCGCCGACGAATCCATCAAGCCGCAAACCCGCGAGCACTTCGACATCTGCCGCATGCTCAACGTCCGCCGCGGCCTCACCGTGCTCACCAAGGCTGACCTGGTCGACTCCGACACCTTGGAAGTGGTGCGCCTGGAGGTGGAGGAATATCTTCGCGGCTCGTTTCTCGATGCCGCGCACGCCCCCGTGGTTCCCGTCAGCGCCGTCACCGGACTCGGGCTGGAGCGGCTGAAGTTGGAGCTGGCGCGCGTTGCCTGCCAGGCGCCGGCGCGCGACGCGCGAGCGGCGCTGCGTCTGCCCATCGACCGCGTATTCACCATCAAGGGCTTCGGCACGGTGGCCACCGGAACGCTTATCTCCGG
>JBEKQR010000235.1:0-10529 GCA_049519515.1 Candidatus Korobacteraceae bacterium | reverse complement strand
AGTGCCAACCAAAGTGCTCGCCTTCGGCCACCAGTCCCAAAGCGATTGCGGCCGGTTTAACGAAATCGGCGTTCATGGTCTGGCCCCACATCGGCTGCTTGCCTTTCAACTGGTCTGAGGCAAAGATGAAATCCTTGTTCCGGCTGTAAGGCGTTTCCTGCCGCCATTCTTTAAGGGCGGTTGCCAGAGCCTCGCACATCGGGACGGCGGCCTTGCTGGCCTTCGTCTTGGTGCGCTTCACGATCTCGCCCCGGCGGAATACCTGTTCAATAAGGATGCGGTTTTCGCTCCACTTCACGTGTTGCCACCGGAGGCCAAGGCACTCCGAGGACAGCCAGATCTGTGAAATGCCCGTTTTGCTTCAACGTGACCGCGCCAAGGCTGGCTACGCTAGGCGATGGAGAGAGCAGTATTCTCGGTCCAACGTACCGAGTGGTGGGATTTCAAGTTCAAAAGGCAATAAATATCCAATCTTGAACATGAAGTTGTGGCAATCTGTAATCCGCTGCCAAGGGAATGGAAGATGGCATACGACAAATGAAAAGAGCTTATATATACATCCTTCTAGCGGCAATTATCTTTAGCACAATGGAAATATCCGGTCGGACTGGCAAGTTCTATTTGATCAGCACGGTGCCGTCCTGAATCAGCATTACTCCATCAACGATCAGAGTCGGGTGGCTCATCACGGCGTCGAAATGCGTGGATGCCTTGATTGTGCCCCCCAGATTCGTGCTCGTCCCGATGCCGATGTGCATGGTTCCAAAGGCTCCCTCGTCATAGTTGCAGCCAAGCCGGCCGATGGCCTCCGGAACCTCAGGGTTGAGCCCCACTGCTACCTGTGCGATGTTGTAAACGTTGGGATCGTTCTGTTCCCGCCATATCTTCCTTATCCGGTCGGCCTCGGCGCTTCCAATAACCTCTACCACTGCCCCCTTTTCTATACGGAACGTTACCGGCGAAGTCAGTTTGCCGATGCCGAGATAAGGAATCGAGGCGTCAGCCACAAAAATACCGCTGCTGGTACCTTCGACGGGCGAGAAATTGGCTTCGACGTTGGGCGCCGCGGAGAACTGTCCGGGAGCTTCTACCAGGCACTTATGCGCATTGCCCTTTCTGCCTTTTATGCCGGCCGTGAAGTTGGTGCCTTCTTTTGAAGTGATGGTCAGCGACTCTCCCTTGCTGAAGATCTCGCCGAACTTCTCGCACAGCGGCGCCGCGTGCTTGAAGTCCGCACGGAATGCCGGCGAAGAGAGCAACTCCATGGAGATCGCCGTCAACGAAAGTACTCTTGCGCCAGCGGCAAGCGCGGCTTTGGAAGCATTGGTATGGGCCAGTGATTTTTGCACCGCCATCAGCACAACGTCCGCCTGCTGCATGGCGGCGGCGAGCGTCTTGTCGGGTTCCTGCCCGTCCAGTTCTCGCGTCGACATGATTCCGAGAGAAACGCTGGCGCCGGCCGCCAGCGCGAATTCCGCAATCAGCTGTGCTTCGCGAACGGTTTCGAAGTCGGTGATCACGAATACCGTCTCGCCCGGCTTCACGAAGGCGCATTTCTCCACCACCGCTCGCGCCCCTCTGGCTGCCAAAAGGTCCTTCATTCCGGCTCTTGTCATTTCGTCCCCGCGGCGCCGCCTGCCGAGGCTGGCGCTACCTGCTCGTAAGGAATGCCGGCGAACTTCATCACCAGCTTGATTGCGACCGTATTGCTGAACACGTTCAGGGCCGTTCTGCCCATATCGAGGAAGGCATCGACGCCGGCGATGATGGCCAACGCCTCGACGGGAATGCCGA
Source organism: Candidatus Korobacteraceae bacterium (assembly GCA_049519515.1). GTDB lineage: Bacteria > Acidobacteriota > Terriglobia > Terriglobales > Acidobacteriaceae > CAWBRT01. The sequence continues at coordinate 8,735 of JBEKQR010000235.1, read as the reverse complement.
TTGTTGCCAGGACCATGGCGATCGCCACCAGTCCACCGGAGGGAACATTGGCGCTGCCCTTGCTTGCGATGGAGGTTACGATGATAACGGAAAGCAGTGTCGGGCCGGTCATTGGCACGTGGTAGGCGTCGGCCAGAAAGCCGACCGCCACGCCAAAGTACATGATGGATGCGTCACGGTTGAAGGCATATCCCAGCGGCAGGATCACCGACGCGATGGCCTTGGGCACGCCCATCGCCACCAGCTTTTCCAAGTGCAGTGGCAGGGTAGCTTCCGAGGAGCGTGTGGCAAAGCCGAGAATGATGGGTGCGCCAACTTCTTTGGTTACTTTCAGCGGTTTGTCGCCGATCGCTTTCAGCAGCAGCCATAGCATCACCAGCACGATGAAAAGCCCCAGATACACCACCAGCACGAGCTTCAGCAGCGCAATGATGGTCCCGACGCCCTGGGTCGCGAACAGCCAGGCGATAATCGCAAAGACCGCAATCGGCGAAAGGGAGATGATCCAGTTGGTCATCTTGAAGACTGCTTTCATCAGCGCTTCCAAGACCTCGACGAGCGGCTTAGTAGCCTCGCCCACCGAAGCCAGCGCCAGACCCAGCAGTGTGGCGAAGACGATCACCGGCAGGAGGTTGGAGCCCGCCATGGCGGCGACAATGTTCGGGGGAATCAACTCTAGAAAGAATTTTGTCCAGTCGACCGAGGTGGCCAGGTTCTTGGGTATGCCGGCGGAATGCGCCAGGTTGGCACCCAGTCCGGGACGGAACAAGTAATTCAGTCCGAGGCCGATCAGCAGCGAAGCTGTGGTCGCCACGAAGAAGTAAAGCAGGCTAATGGCCGAAACCTTGCCCAGCTCCCGCGACTTCTTTCCCATCTGGAAGATCCCCAGCGTGATGGCCGTAAAGATGAGCGGCACGACGATCATCCTAATGGCTTGCACGAAGGCGTTGCCGATCGGTATCAGCTTTGTAGCCGCGCCCGGAAACACGAGGCCAAACAGAATCCCTAGCGCCAGTCCTAACACCATTTGAATTGGCAATGACAGCAGCTTCTTTTTAGACATCCTCCCTCCGAGAGATAGGACTGATTAGCGTCGATAAACCTGCGGCGTTGCGCGAGCCAAGAGCCGAACTGTCACCTCAGTTCGAGCCGGCAGGTATTTGGCGCTGGCGAATAGCCAATCATATGCAAATTGCGCTTTCCTCGTAAGTGTTTTTTGCGGAAGAGGCGCGGCGGCCAGGGGCGGTCCCGTGGGTTCGCGGCGGGGCACTGCCCACGATCTTGTCAGGGCTGAATGGGGACCGTGCTTGTTCATCAACCTAATGCCTTGATCCCTTATTGGCTTGTCGCCCCCATCGATCTGGCGGCGCAAATCGGCACTTTGTCGAAAAGCGTGCGGTTCCTCCGATCTCATCCCTGCTCAAAGAAGGGGAGGAGTAAAACCGCGCTGTCGCAAAATGCCATTCTGATGTATACTGCCGCCCATTCTAAAGCTGGCGCAGCAGAATCCTTCGAGAAAGATAATGGCCTCACGTGCGGGGTGGGGTGAGAGTTTGCCCGCTTTGGCCCACTCCGCGTTGTGCGCAGTGCAAACGGAGATGGAAGATGTCACATGTCACCAGCGCGCCTGAAACGAGCACTTCTCAGCAGGTGCTTCCCAAAAAGAGAAGCCGGTTCCCCTTGGCAAGCCAGGTGTTTTTGGCTTTAATTCTGGGCGGTATTTTTGGTTATTTTTTCCCTCAACAAGGAGCAGCACTGAAGCCGGTCGGCGACGTATTCCTACGCATGATCAAAATGCTGATTGTGCCACTGGTTTTCGCTACTCTGATTGTCGGCATCGCCGGCACCGGTAGCTTCAAGCAGGTGGGCCGCTTGGGCCTGAAGGCCATGGCGTGGTTTTGGGGGGCAACGACGGTTGCCATGGCCTATGGTCTGTTCATAGCCAATGTCCTGCGCCCTGGCGCCGGCGTCCCCATTATGCACACGCAGGCGCATGAAGCGATCGCCACCGGCAAACCGATCACCGTGGTCGATCTGCTAATGCGCACGGTGCCGGCCAATCCATTCGAGGCGGCGACCACGGCCAACCTGCTGCAGATCGTATTCTTCTCCTGCTTCTTCGGCGTCGCCGTAGCTGCCATGGGTGATCGGGGGAAAATCATCGTCGACTTCTTCGAAGCCATTAAAGGGGCGATGTTCCATGTCACCCGCTACGTCATAAAGCTCACGCCCTACGGGGTGTTCGCCTTCGCTTCCTTCACCGTGGGCAAGTTCGGGTTGGCGTTGATCATGCCTCTAGCCAAGCTGATTGGCTGCCTGTATCTCGGGCTGATTTTGTTCGTCATCAGTGTACTGTGTGTTGCCTGTGCCATCATCAGGGTGAACTTTTTCTTTCTGCTGCGCATTTTCCGAGAAGCCTTGGTGATCACGTTTACCACGGCCTCGAGCGAAGCGGCCATGCCTATGACCATGGAGAGGCTGGAAAAGTTCGGCGTGCCCAAGCATATCGTGGGTTTCGTACTCCCCACCGGGTATTCCTTCAACATGGACGGTGGCTCGCTCTACCACATCATGGCGGTTATGTTCATCGCACAGGTGTATGGCATTCATCTGACGATCGGCCAGCAGATTGTAATGTTCCTCACTATGGCGGTAGCGCAGAAAGGCGCCGCCGGTGTGGCGGGAATCGCCATCGTCATCATCTCGGCGGTGCTGCCCACCTTCGGCCTGCCGATGGAAGGTCTGTTTATGATCTTGGGCGTTGACCGCATCATGGACATGGGGCGCTCGGCGGTAAACCTGATCGGCAATATCATCGCGACCTTAATCGTAGCCCGCTGGGAAAACGAACTTCCGCACAGCACGGTCCAGGCCGCCTATGAGCTGGAGTGGGACTAAGGCGCAGACCGGCACAGCAAACGCGTTTCGTAACTAAAAGGGTGCGTCTTTCGCTAGGCTACACAAGTTGTTCGCAGGCGCGCTGAATACGCGCGCATGCTTCTTCCAGCAGCTCAATCGACGTCGCGAACGAGATGCGCAGGTACGGCGAGAGATTATACGCTGCGCCGTGAACTACCGCGCAGTCGGCAGCGTCGAGCAGATAAATCGCCAAATCGTTGTCGTCCTCAATCCGGCGACCGTCCGGCCGGCGCTTGCCGATCAGGGCGGCGCAGTTCGGGTAAAAGTAGAAGGCGCCTTCGGGCTTGTGACAACTAAAGCCAGGCACGCGGTTTAACAGTTCGATCACACGGTCGCGGCGCGCCTGGAATGTCGCCGAGCGCTGGGTAATGAAATCCTGCGGCCCGTTCAGCGCCACGACGGCGGCAGCCTGGCTGATGGAACATGGATTGGTGGTGCTCTGTCCTTGCAGTTTGGCCATGGCCTTGATCAAATGACGCGGACCGCCCGCGTAACCGATGCGCCAGCCGGGCATGGCATACGCCTTGGAGACGCCATTAACCGTTAAGGTCCGGTCGAAGAGCGCTGGCTCGACCTGCGCGGGCGTATAGAATTTGCGCCCGTCAAAGCGGATATGCTCGTAGATATCATCGGTGAGTACGTACACCTGCGGATGCCGCAGCAGCACCTCAGTCAGCGCTTTTAGCTCGTCGTAACTGTAAACTGCGCCGCTGGGATTGGAGGGAGAATTCATCACCAGCCACTTGGTCCGCTGGGTTATGGCGGCTTCCAACTGTGCCGGTCGCAACTTAAAACCTTGGCCCTGAGGGCACGGCAAAACGACTGGCACGCCCTCGGCCAGCAGCGTAATGTCGGTGTAGGAAACCCAGTGCGGCGCAGGAATGATGACTTCGTCGCCCGGAGACAAGCTGGCCATCGCGGCATTGAAAATGACTTGCTTAGCGCCGCTGCTGACCGTGATCTGATCCGGCGTGTACTCCAAGTCATTCTCGCGCTTGAACTTGCCGATGACTGCTTGCTTTAACTCCGGTATGCCGTCGACCGTCGTGTAGCGAGTCTGGCCACGTTTCATGGCTTCCACCGCCGCCTCGCAAATATGCGCGGGAGTATCAAAGTCCGGTTCACCGACACTGAGGCTGATGATATTCCGGCCAGCGGCACGGAGCTCACGCGCGCGTTGGGTGATGGCTGAACTGGGCGAGGCCTTGATGCGATCCATGCGGGAAGCGATCAGAGATCTAGCAGGCGAGCCGACAATCAGGGACATAGAATTAGACTCCATTTTGTTTTTGACAGCGGCCTTAATATCATAAACGCAATTTCGTCGCACACAACTCGGTAAAGCACTTGGTGCTGCTATCGCTCGCCCCCAAAATCGGCAACGATAAGTCGGTCTTGCTTCTACCGATGCGTCACTTCAAAACGGGTTTGCGGGCAAATGAGGTAGATCATTGGATGCTGCTGGCCGGAATCTGCCCGTCCCCGGCGCGTGGACAGAACGCGCAGGTTGCCAGTTGTTGGAAAAGTCGGCTTTTCGAAGATCTTGGGTGTAACGTTCGTAGAGCGTAAGCGATCACGCTCTCGGGATTAGTAACGGGAAGTTGGCTAGGGTCCTGAAACCGCGTTCTGGGACCCTGGGGTTCCGGTCTCCTTCCTGACTTCCCCGAACGCGACTTCGGGCCCGTTTTGCGCGCGCCTCCAGGTATTGCGAATCAGGATGGCCCAGGCAGTGCCCCAGAGGAGGTTGAGGGATGGTGCACTGAGATGCTGCAGCGCCTGAAGGCCTCGGCTGATGAGTCGAAGGTCTGCCGCAGCCCTGTTACCGGCGTGGTGATTCGCTCGCCGCCGCGGCCCGGCAGAGACCTTTTATGCCCGTTCCCGCAGCTTAGGTATACTTAATTTAGGGCTTTGTTTCTACAGCGTTGGAGCGTTCTGGAGGTTCGCAATTATGAAAGGTAACGAAAAAGTAATTGCTGCGCTGAATGAGGCTTTGCATGAAGAGCTGACTGCTATTAACCAGTACTTTCTTCACTCCGAGATGTGCGAGAACTGGAACTACGAGAGGCTTTCCAAATACGTGAAGAAGCTGTCGATTGCGGAAATGAAACACGCGGAAAGACTGATCGAGCGCATTCTCTTTTTGGATGGTGCTCCGAATATGGCCGTACCCGTTCAAATAAACGTTGGAAAGGCCGTGAAGCAACAATTAGAGAACGACCTCAGCCTTGAACTTGGCGCGGTGAAGTTATACAACGACGCGGTGAAGCTGGCTCGGGCTGAGGAAGACAATGGCAGCGCCGCCCTGTTGCTCTCGATTCTGAAGGACGAAGAGGAGCATGCTGATTGGCAGGAATCGCAACTAAACCTGATCAAGGAAATTGGGTACGAGCTTTATTTAAGCGAGCAGGTCGAGAAAGAGTAGGCAGAGAATCCAGCAGTTCATATTGAAAAACCCGCATGGCACGGGTCTTTACTATGTGTGCGCCCGAGATGCCCGGCTTGGGTCAGTAGTGTTTGGAACCGCTCGCCGAGAATTGCACGCCATGACACTGTTGGAGGATTTCGCATCTGCAAAATTCATACACAGGTGAGTGGGGTTACCCTCGTCGTTGAGCCAATCTGCGTTACGACAACTGCCGTTGTTTGACTTCAGCGACTAATTAAGACCCTAGCAGAATCAGAGGGGCGCGATCCGGCCCGCACGAGCCAAGAAAAGCGCCGCCTCCGTTTTTACCGATCCAAACAACAAGGAACGGGGGTTAGTACCAAGTTGACAGCTCTCTTCCGCCGAGCTCAGGTAAGGTCGTAGCGATCAAGGTTCATCACCTTGTTCCACGCAGCCACGAAGTCCTTCACAAACACCTCTTTCGAGTCGTTGCATGCATAAACTTCCGCGATTGCTCGGAGCTGGGAGTTCGAACCGAAGACAAGGTCGACACGGGTGCCGGCCCACTTGATTTTGCCCGACGCGCGATCGCACCCCTCATACACGCCTTCGGATGTAGAGGAGGCCTGCCACTTCGTATTCATGTCGAGCAGGTTGACGAAGAAATCATTCGTCAGCATCTCGGGCCGGCTAGTGAAGACGCCGTGTTTCGACTGCCCGAAGTTAGCATTCAGAGCGCGCATGCCGCCGACGAGAACAGTCATCTCGGGAGCAGTCAGCGTCAACAACTGCGCCCGATCCACCAGCCGCTCCTCCGCGGATCTTGGGTCTCCATTCCGGAGGTAGTTGCGGAACCCGTCTGCGGTCGGCTCCAGTACGGCGAATGAGTTCACATCGGTCTGCGCCTGCGAAGCATCCGTGCGTCCCGGTGAGAACGGAACCTTCCCGTCGTGCCCGGCTCTTTTCGCAGCTTCCTCGACTGCTGCGCAGCCGCCCAGAATGATCAGGTCGGCCAGCGAGACCTTCTTCCCGCCGGACTGCGAGCTGTTGAAATCCTTTTGGATAGCCTTCAGCTTCTGCAGAACCTTCGCCAGTACGTCCGGCTGGTTCACTTCCCAATCCTTTTGCGGCGCGAGGCGAATGCGCGCTCCGTTCGCCCCACCGCGCTTGTCGGAGCCGCGGAACGTCGCCGCCGATGCCCAGGCAGTCGTGACCAGTTGGGAGATCGACAGTCCGGATTTGAGAATCTTGGCCTTCAGGACAGTGATGTCCCGCTCCCCGATTAACTTATGATCCACTGCGGGAACAGGGTCTTGCCACAGCTGAGGTTCCTTCGGAACGAGCGGACCAAGGTACCGCGAAATCGGCCCCATGTCGCGGTGCGTCAGCTTGAACCACGCCTTGGCAAACGCGTCTGCAAACTCCTGCGGATTCTCGTAGAACCGCCGTGAAATCTTCTCGTAAGCAGGGTCGAACCGCAAGGAGAGGTCAGTGGTCAGCATGGATGGCGCGTGACGCTTTGCTGGGTCGTGCGCATCCGGCACCGTACCGGCGCCTGCGCCATTCTTCGGTCTCCACTGATGCGCACCGGCCGGGCTCTTGGTCAGTTCCCATTCGTAGCCGAACAGGTTCCAGAAGAAGTTGTTGCTCCACTTCGTTGGCGTCGTGGTCCAGATGACTTCCAGTCCGCTGCCGATCGTGTCACCCCCTTTGCCCGTGCCAAATTTGCCCTTCCAGCCGAGGCCCTGCTCCTCGATGCTGGCGGCTTCCGGCTCTGGGCCCACCAGTTTCGCATCGCCAGCGCCGTGGGTTTTGCCGAAGGTGTGCCCGCCGGCAATCAGCGCAACGGTCTCCTCGTCATTCATCGCCATGCGGGCGAACGTCTCCCGAATATCACGCGCCGCAGCGATTGGATCCGGGTTACCGTTCGGGCCTTCCGGATTCACGTAAATCAGGCCCATCTGAACAGCGCCGAGAGGATTGTCGAGCTGACGATCGCCGCTGTAGCGCTCGTCCGCCAGCCACTTGCCCTCAGGCCCCCAGTAAATATCCTCTTCGGGTTCCCAGACGTCCTCGCGCCCGCCGCCGAAACCGAAGGTCTTGAACCCCATCGACTCCAATGCGACGTTACCAGCGAGAATCATGAGGTCAGCCCACGAGATCTTCCGGCCATACTTCTGCTTGATCGACCAGAGCAATCGGCGCGCCTTATCGAGGTTCACATTGTCCGGCCAGCTATTGAGGGGCGCAAAACGTTGTGAGCCAGAGCCTGCCCCGCCGCGGCCATCGGCGATGCGGTACGTACCTGCGCTGTGCCACGCCATACGAATGAAAAGTGGCCCATAGTGGCCGAAGTCGGCTGGCCACCAGTCCTGCGACTTCGTCATCAAGGCACGTAGGTCCTTGATCACGGCATCCAGGTCGAGGCTCTTGAATGCTTTCGCATAGTTGAACTTCTTGTCCATAGGATTGGACAGGTGGGAGTGCTGGTGCAGTATATTCAGGTTCAGCTGATTCGGCCACCAGCCCGCATTCGTCGCGGCGGCCGTGTGTCTGCGAGCACCGCCCGAAACCGGGCACTTGCTTTCGGTTGACAAGTTTTGCTCCTGATTCTCGGGGACAGGCGCCCCCGCTGCGGTGGTTAGTTTTTTTTCCATATGTTCATCTTCCCTTCGAAATTAGACAAAAAGCTGTGACGAACTACGGACCTATCCTGACTTTCCCATTCGCGCAATCGCCGCCGGCCGCGCCATTCATCCGGTATCCACACGCCTGCGACAATTAACCGGAAGCGTGCCGCGGAGCGCACTTTGTGCAGAGCCCCCGGAAAATTAGTTCGCATTCGCGAAGAATCCGCTTACCGAGGGAGCCCAAGGCAGGCCTGGGCACGTTGTACCACTCAATGTCCTCAACATTGCCGCAGTGGTCGCAGATGAAGTGGTGATGCCGCATGCCTTTCGCGTCGAATCGCGCGGCACGGCCCTCGACGGCCACTTCACGCACCAAACCCGCCCGCACCAAGTCCCGCAGATTGTTATAAGTCGTGGCCCTCGAAGAGCGCGGATCCGCGCGATTAACGGCTTCGAAGATTTCCGCCGCCGTGGGATGCCGGTTGTGTTCCATCAAAAATGTCATCACGGCGTAACGCTGCGGAGTACACCGCAACCCACTGCTTTTCAAGGACCGTTTAATCGCCTCGGCGTCCATAGAAATATAGACTATATCTAATGTGACATTCTGTCAAAACTTCTGCTTTTGGCTGCTGCGGCGAGCAGAAGACTGGCGGATGCCAGTATTGAGTATCTTAATCGAGTGGCCGCCCTGTTACTCTTCCACGTCGAACGGTCCCGGCTTTGCGCTCGCGGGATTTGGAGACGACCAGGGCAGTGGGCGACAGGTTGGTGCGGAATCATGAGGCAGCGATTTTCCT
>JBEKQR010000234.1:0-10680 GCA_049519515.1 Candidatus Korobacteraceae bacterium | reverse complement strand
CCGACGTTGACCGACGCCGCCAGGAATTCGATCTTTACGCCTTCCTCGATGGCGTCGGCCACCTCTTCCGGCTCAGCCGGCATCTCGGCGCGGCTGCGGCGATAGATGAGCGTTACCTCCTTTGCCCCCAGACGGCGGGCCGTCCTGGCAGCGTCAATCGCCGTGTTGCCTCCGCCGATGACCGCCACGTTGGCACCTATGCGCGGCGGCTGGCCGCTGTTAACCTGCCGCAGGAAGGCCAGGCCGTCCAGCGCATTGGCATCTCCTTCCACGTTCATCTTCATCTCGGCGGAGAGCCATGTGCCGGTGGCGACCAGCACGGCGTCATATTGCGAGAGGAGGCTTTCCGGGGCATTCACCCTGGTGTTGGTCTTGATCTCCACTCCCAGTTCGCGGACGACATCGATTTCCCGGTCGATAACATCATTCGGCAGGCGGTATCCGGGAATGGCGTAACGCAGCATGCCTCCGGCTTCGGGCAGGGCTTCAAAGACGGTGACCTTGTGACCGAATCCGGCCAGGTAGTACGCCGCCGTCAGCCCGCCGGGACCCGCACCCACGATGGCTATCTTTTTCCCCGTAGAACGGGCCGGCTGCGCCTTCGGCTTCGAGCCGGCGGTCATGCCATATTCCGCGGCCGCGCGTTTCAGTATGCGGATGGCCACCGGTTCGTCGTACTGGGCCCGCGCGCACTTGCGCTCGCACGGGTGGACGCAGGCGTATCCGCAGACCGCCGGAAACGGAATGCTTTGCCGGACAACCGCCAGGGCATCGTCAAAGCGTCCTTCTCTTATGTATCTGACATAAAGTGGAACGTTCACGCCGGCCGGACAGGCTTCCCGGCAAGGAGCTACACTCGGTTGTTGTTTCAAATCTTTGCTGTCCACCTTGGAATACACTCCTCTCCTTTCACGTCTGGGAAATCAATTAATCGCCACCGGCGCTCGCGGCCGCGCTCTTTTTCGGGGCCTCCGCCGAGTCGGCAAAATACACGGGTGAAACATTGGCGCGGAGAATCTGCAGCTCCTGTTCGGTAGGCGGAGGCGTCACCCCGACATTGTCGGGAACAATCAACTCGAAACCGGTCGCGTCCCGCACCTTCTGCACGGTTACTCCAGGATGGAGGGAAACCAGCTTCATCCGCTTTGAGTCGCTGTCGAATCCCAACACTCCCAGGTCCGTAATCACCTTGTCCGGACCGCCGCCGGTCAAGCCGGCCTCGCGGCGTGAGTTGCCGCCCGTCAAGAAGCCCGGACTGGTGATGTAGTCCACTCGTTCCACGAAGCGGCGCTTCTCCTGCTGCATGATGATCAACACCCGCTTGGCGCAGGAAGCAATTACATTGGCTCCGCCGCTGCCGGGAAAACGTTTCTTGATTTTCGTGGGCGGGCCCAGTTGGGTCGCATTGAGGTTTCCGTACATGTCGATCTGGGCGCCACCGAGGAAGCCCACGTCCGCCAGCCCGCGATGAACTACGTGGCCCAGCCCTTCCAGGGTGTCATTCACAAAGGCCGGCCTGGCGGCTCCCGTCAGCCGGGGATCGGCCACCGAGAGCGCTGAATGTCTGGGCTTCACGTCGCCAATGCCGGTTTCGACGATGTAGTTACAGTCAGGCGCGTGCGAGAGCTTGGCGACTGTAGTGGCTGCCATAGGCAAGCCGGTTCCGGCAACAATGACGTCGCCGTTTTTCAGCTCGCGCGCCGCCGCAATGATCATCAGCTCCTTCAGGTTGTACTCGCCGGGGGCCTTCTCGCGGACTTGTTTTCCCGCGCCGATCAGGTCCGCGATGTAGCTGGAATATCCCAGGGCCGGGTCGATGGCCAGCCGGCGGTAAGTTTTCGGCGTGCCAGCGATCTCCAGGAACTCTTCGAAATCCTTGACCCCGTACACGAACCGGTCCAGGTAGGCTTGAAAGCTTGCTGGAGTGCTTGCCGCTTCTTGATAAGCCTTAAGAGCTTCATAGTCGTAGTCATAGCAACCGGGCACCGCCGTGGGATAAGCGCCCCACGGACAATGCACAATCGCATCGACGCGGAAGCCGGGGATGATGGTTCTTTGCGGATCGTTGCGGACGGTTTCAGTGCTGATCAACTGTTCGGTCACCAGCACGATGTGGCTGGCGGCTTTGGCTATGTATTCATCGGCAAATGCTGTGCCGTCGATCTGGCAGTTTCCCTGCTCGTCCACCCGGGGAACATGAATGATTGCCACATCGGGACGGCAGGGCGGCAGCAAGACCACCTTCTCGCCGTCAAAGGGGCTGGTGCCGAGCACGCACTTCTTTCCTGCGCCAACTTGGTAGGTAAGAATGTCAGAGCCCAATATCGACTTCGTTGGAATAAATGGCAAACCCAATGAACCAGCCAAATAGCGGAAGGTCATGGCGCCATGTTCGTAGTCTTCCGACTTTATGGTGCCCTGCTCCACCGCGCGGCAAAAATTCTTTGGCAGGCCCAGCCTTTCCATGTTCAGGCAGCCCGATTCCACCTCGCGAACCAGGCCGGCGCCGATCAGAATGTCCACGGAATACGACGGGTTGACACTGGATAACTTAAGATTGCCGATTTTCTGCCGAATGATTTCATGGGATACCGCCATGGCGTTGCGGCACAACGAAAAGCCGCCAAAGCCGACATGGCAGCCGGGTTTAATGAATTCCTGCACAGCCTGCCGCAGGGACAGTATTTTGCTGGCCAAAATAGACCCCCTCTTTACAAAGGCGCTCTATTGAATAAGTGAGTTGCAGGATTTTCATTATTTCGTCTTATATGTCAATGTCAAAGGAAATTACTTATAGGGTGAAAGTAATTTGCCTCTTAAGCCTAAGCCTAAGGCTTGGCCAGAGTTCGAAAAGCGTCCACCTTAACCTGCGAAGCAAGAAGGTTTTATGGCGTATTCCCGATGCGCCAGCCATTTCCGGCTTGCCCTGTAACAGCCTCACCGTGACGTGAATCACAGACCTTTGGTCATTTGCGCAGGTTAACTAGGCAAAGCTTTTGATATAAGGTCAACAAGGCAAGTTGAACCCCGGGCAAGGTGGGCTTCCGGGCCGAACCTGAAGGTCAGTATGATCCTGTGCATCGATGACGAGGCCAACGGCCTCCTGGTTCGCAAGATGTTCTTGCAGAGCGAGGGGCACGAAGTGCTCACGGCTTTGAATGGCCCCGAAGGCTTGGCCCTCTTTGCGGCTCATCCGATCAAGATCGTCGTTTTGGACTACCTGATGCCGGGAATGAATGGCGGAGAAGTTGCCGCCGCCATGAAGCGCCTCAAGCCCGAGGTAAAGATTCTGCTTTACTCGGCTTACGTTGACCTTCCCGAGGACGCCGTGAAATGGGCGGACAGGTGCGCCGTGAAGGGGGCTGCCCCGGAGGCGTTCCTGGGGACCGTTCGGCAGCTCCTCTCTTGCGAAAAGCCGGCTTCTCCGGCATTCTGATTCTTCGCATTTGCGGCTCAGGCATTCGCCCGACATGTTTCCGGAAAGAAGCAAATCTCCGCGCTAAGGCAAACATGATGAGTGATCATCGGTGGCTTTTGGCTAGTCGCATGGCTGCTGGGCATCGCCGGGCGATGGTCCGCCGAGGGCGCGATCATCCTGAAGACCAACATGGCGCTCGGGCAGGTATTGGCCGGGGCGGCGCTGCTGCTTCTGGGACAAATGGCGGCGAGTGTTCGTCGGCGGTGGGCAGGTGCCGCAGCGGCAATCATTGTGCTGCTCATCGGCGCGCTGACCCTGAGCGAGCATCTCTTTCGCTACGACCTGGGAATCGACCAGCTCCTGGCCACCGAAGCTCCTGGGGCGGTCGCGACGGCCAGCCCCAATCGCATGGGGCTGTACGGGGCCATCAGCCTAGCGCTGATGGGGCTAGGGTTGCTGGCCCTCGCATTGCGACGGCGCGTAATCGCTCCCTACCTTGGAATCGTAGTGTGCCTGATCAATGTGATCCCGGCAGTGGGCTTCCTTTACGGCATTGATGAGTTCTATGCCTTGCCGCGCGCGAATATCTCTTCCCTGACGGTTGTGGCGCTCATTGCGCTCGGCATTGGGCTGGTGCTGGCGCGTGGCGATGGCGGGCCGATGGCCATGCTGCTAAGCAAGGACGCGGGCGGCATACTCCTGCGCCGGCTGTTGCCCTTGGCAATTCTGGCTCCCCTGATTTTGGGATTCCTGAAAGTGCAAGGTCAAAGGCGCGGCCTATTCGAGACGGAGTTTGGCACCGGCCTTCTGGTCGTTGTCATAGCACTCCTGTTCTCCGCCGGTTTGTGGCCACTGGCCAGGCATTTGAGCCGCTTGGCGGAGGAAGAAGCCAAGGCGCAGCGGGCGGTGCTTACCAGCGAGGAGCGGCTGCGCCTGTTCATCGAGTACGCTCCGGCGGCATTGGCGATGTTCGACCGCCACATGCGCTATCTCTACGTGAGCAATCGCTGGCTGAAGGACTACAACCTTGGCAGCCGCGACCTGCGCGGGATATCGCACTATGACGTCTTCCCGAAAATCTCGGCGGCATTGAAGGGAGCGCACCGCCGGGGGCTGGCGGGCGAGACACTGGCATCGGAGGGCGACCGCTTCCAGCGGGCCGATGGCTCGGTGCAATGGGTGCGCTGGGAGATACGGCCATGGCACGACGCCGCCGGTGAAGTCGGAGGAATCGTCATCTTCACCGAAGACATCACCGAGCGCACGCTGGCGCAGGAGAGAATCGCCCATCTATCGAGCTTCCCCGAGCTGAATCCGAACCCCATCTTCGAAACCAATCTGGAAGGCAAGATAACCTACCTCAATCCGGCGGCGCTGCGGCAATTCCCCGAACTCGCGGAAGCAGGCGCCCGGTATCCGCTCTTGAAAGATTGGGCCAAGGCCCGTGCTCTCTTGCAGGCAACCGGCAAGTCATCCACTGAGCGTGAAGTTGAGGTGGCCGGCCGGGTGTTCCAGCAGACGATTCACTACGCTCCCGAGGTGGGCGTCATTCGCGCCTATCTGGCCGATGTAACCGAGCGCAAGCGAACGGAATTGGCGGCGCTTCAGCTTGCCGCCATCGTGGAATCGGCCGACGAGGCGATCATCGGCAAGGCTCTCGGCGGCACAATTACAAGCTGGAATCGCGGAGCGCAGCAGCTCTACGGGTATACGGCGCCGGAAGTTTTGGGCCGTCCCATCTCGATCCTGGCGCCTTCCGGACAAGCCGATGAAATGCCTCACCTGCTGGAGCGATTGGGCAAGGGCGAAACCATCGCGCACTACGAAAGCTTGCGCCAGCGCAAGGACGGCAGCGTTATTCCCGTCCTGCTGAAAATCTCGCCTATTCAGGACGCAAGCGGGAAGATTGTCGGGGCCTCCAGCTTCGCTCACGACATCACCGAGCGCAAGCAGGCGGAGGAAGAACTGGAACTGGCCAAGCGGCATGCCGAGGATGCGGCGGCACAACTGGGCACAGTCGTTGAGAACATGGCCGAACGCCTCTACGTCTGCGACAGCAACGGGCATCCGATTCTGACGAACGAGGCCTTTCGCCGAACTTTCCATGGGGCTGGAATGCCCAAATTTCCACGGTCGTTCGCGGAGGAGATGGAAGTCTTCGACCTGGCCGGCAACCCCGTCCCGTCGGCGGATTGGCCGATAGGCCGCGCATTGCGCGGCGAAAATGTGCGCGGCGTCGAACTTCGATTGCGCTTGAAGCGCTCGGGAGAGGAGATGATCAACAGCTACAACGCCTTGCCGGTGCTCGACTCGCAGGGCAAGGTGATAATGGCGCTGTTCACCTCCCAGGACATCACCGAGCACAAGCGGGCGGAAGAAGCGCTGCGCGACAGCGAGGAGCGGTGGGCCACAACCTTGCGCAGCATCGGTGACGCCGTGATTTCAACCGATGCCGCCGGAAATATCGTCTTCCTGAATACGGTGGCGGAGAAGCTGACCGGATGGCCGTCAGCAGAGGCCAGCGGCAAGCACCTGAACACGGTCTTCAACATCATTCAGGAGATTACGCGCATCAGGCCGGAGAGTCCGGTGGCCAAGGTGATCCGGTTGGGACTGGTTGTTGGCCTGGCAAATCATACCGCGTTGATCCGGCGCGATGGCACGGAGATTCCCATCGAGGCCAGCGGCGCTCCCATCTTTTATAAAGAAGGCAAGGTGTCGGGCGTGGTTCTGGTCTTCCATGACGTTTCCGAGCAGAGGAAGGTTGCGGCGGCACTCAGGACCAGCGAGCGGCTGGCAACCACCGGCCGGCTGGCGGCCAGCATCGCCCACGAGATTCATAACCCGTTGGACTCGGTGGGCAACCTGCTTTACATGATCTCCAAGGGAGCAAAACAGGAGAGTACGCAACAATTTGCTTCGATGGCATCGCAGGAACTGGCCCGGGTCACGCAGATGACAAGGCAAATGCTGTCATTCCAGCGGGAGGCCGCAAAGCCCACGCTGGTGCGCATCCGCGAGGTTCTGGACAGCGTGCTGGCGCTGTGGCAGCGCAAGATCGACGCGGCCGGCATTAACGCCAGGACGCAGGTCGATTACGACGGCGAGATCCTGGCCTTGCCGGGAGAACTGCGGCAGGTTTTCGCCAACCTGGTAGGCAACGCCATTGAGGTCGTGGACGGCCAGCGCGGCAAGATCAGGGTGCACGCATTTTCCTCCCGGGATTGGCGTCGGGGCCAGGCTGGGCTGCGCGTTGTCGTGGCCGACAATGGACCCGGAATACCCGATGAGATTCGCGGCAAGATCTTCGACCCGTTCTTCACCACCAAAGGCGAAGGCGGCACCGGGCTCGGCCTGTGGGTCAGCGCCGATATCATCAGGAAATACGAGGCCACCATGCGGCTGCGTAGCAGCACGCGACCAGGCCGCTCCGGGACTTGCTTCTCCGTCTTCTTTCCATTGCAGAAGAGCGGCGACTGAAAGCCCCGTTTAGCCGCTGTGCCAACTTCGCTTCGCCCTACTCCCCGTCCGGCAGTAAGCGGTAGCCCACGCCGCGCACGGTCAGCAGGTAACGCGGCGCGCTGGGATCGTCTTCGAGGTAGCGGCGCAGGCGCACTACAAAGTTGTCGATGGCGCGCGTGTCGGTGTCCTCGCGCAGTCCCCAGACCTGATCGAGAATCTCCTTGCGCGAGACCGGGCGGCCGGCATTGCGCACCAGGTAGGCCAGCAACTCCGCCTCCATTACGGTCAGGCGGATGACTTCGTCCCTGGTATGCAGCTCGAGGCGGGTAAAATCGACCTTCTTGCCGGCAATGGTTATAACCTCGGGCTTGGCAGTCTGGGAGGCGGCTTCCGTGCCGGAAACGCC
This sequence comes from Candidatus Korobacteraceae bacterium, assembly GCA_049519515.1. Classification (GTDB taxonomy): domain Bacteria; phylum Acidobacteriota; class Terriglobia; order Terriglobales; family Acidobacteriaceae; genus CAWBRT01. The sequence goes on along the minus strand of JBEKQR010000234.1, from coordinate 3,394 downwards.
GGTGGCGGCTGCTCTGGCGGCTTTCATCCACTCGGTGCGGCGCAGCAGGCTGCGCAGCCGGGCCAGCAGAATGGAAAGCTCGAAGGGCTTGGGCAGGTAGTCGTCGGCTCCGGCTTCGAATCCCTTGAGCACATCTTCCGGGCGTCCCCGGGCGGTGAGCATGAGAACGGGGACGAAAATGCTGCGCTGGCGAAGTTCGGCGGCCACGGAGAAGCCGTCGCGGCCGGGAAGCATCACGTCCAGCACCACCACGTCGAATGCTTGCGGCTGGCGGGTTATGAGGTCGAGGGCGTCTTCGCCGTTCTCGACTATTGCGACCTGGTGGTCTTCCGCCTCGAAGTTGAAGCGCAGGCCGCGCGCCAGGTTTATCTCGTCTTCCACAATCAGAATTCGGCTCATGCCACGATCCTGGGCAGGCGAATGATAACGGTGGTGCCTTTGCCCAGCCCCGCGCTTTCAGCGGAAGCGTCTCCCCCGTGCCGCCGCGCGATGCTCTTGACCAGGAACAGGCCGAGCCCGGTTCCCTTGATGTTCATCGCCGTCCGCAGAGGCACCCGGTAGAAGCGGCGGAAGATGCGCTTCAGCTCGGAGGGAGGTATGCCGACGCCGCGATCGCTGACGCGCACCAGCACGTCGGGGCCCAGCGTCAGCAGCTCGGCGCGGATGTCGATTTCGCGGATCGAGTACTTGACGGCATTGTCGAGCACGTTGGAAATGGCGATGCGCAATTCGTCCCAATCCCCCAGCACCCGGCTGTCTTCGCTGGCAGCAAGATTTTCCATGCGCATCTGCCCGTCGAACAGATGATGGCGCTTGCGCGCCAGCTCCACGCATTCGGCGAGCACCGCTTGCACATCCACCCGCCGCTGGCGAAGGCGGCGCGATTGCACTACCCGCCCGGCGTGCAGCACCTGCTCGACGGTTCCCAGCAGCCGGTCGGTGTCCTCCAGCATGACGCGGTAGAACTCCTGCCGCTGCTGCTCGGCCACCGGGCGCGACTGCAAGGTCTCCAGGTAGAGGCGCACGGAAGCAATCGGCGTCTTCAACTCGTGGGTGACGGCGTTGATGAAGCTGTCGTGCTGTTCGCTGCGCCGTATCTCCCGCACCAGGAAAATGGTATTCAGGCTGACCGCCACAATGATGAAGCCGAACAGAATTATGCCCAGCACAACGGCGGCAACCGACCGCCAGTGAAAAGCCCAGGTGATATTCAGCGCAATCGCCAGGCCGACGCTGAAGGCCCCGAGCAGAACAAAAGCGATGATCGTGTTACGGCGGCCAATCTGCATGAAGCCGTCCCTGATACAGAGATAATACGCGCCGATTAGGGATTAGGGATTAGGGAATAGGGGTTAGGAACCGGGAAGAAAACAACTTCTTGGTGATGTTAAGTTCCGTGCCGGGGATACGCCAAGTTCGAATTTCTGATCCCTACCTTTAACCCTGATCCCTAACCCCTGATCCCTAACCCTATTGCAGGTAAATTCTCGGCACGCGCGGCGCAAGTCCGCAGGTGATTTCGTAGGGAATAGTTCCCGCCCAGCGCGCCTGGTCCGCGGCGGTGACGCTGCACTGGCCCGAAGCGCCGATCAGCAGCACTTCGTCCCCCAGTTCCGCGCCCGCGATCCCGGTCACGTCAATTGTGCTCAGATCCATGGAGATATTGCCCACCAGGGGAGCGTACTGCTGGCGGACGATGACTCGTCCCTTGTTGCTCATGGCGCGGAAGAAGCCGTCTCCGTAGCCCACGGGAACAACGGCAATGCGGGATGGAGCCCGGGTGACGAAGGTTCCGTTGTAGCCGATGGGCTGCCCGGCGGGAAACTCGCGCAGCGAGACAATGCGCGTTTTCCACGTCATAACCGGGGTCACCGGAAGCGGCTTGGGGATCTGCTGCTCATCGAAGTCAGCCGGAACCGCGTAGGGCAGGTTATAGCCGTAAAGCACCAGTCCGGGACGCACCATGTTGTCCCAGGTTTCAGGCCGGCCGATGATGGCGGCGGTGTTGGCCAGATGGCGATAGCGCGGTTGCAACCCGGCCGAGCGCAGCAGCTCGCGTACCTGGCTAAAGCGTACGATCTGTGCCGCCGTATCCTGCGCCCCCAGCACCTCCGAAGACGCCAGATGGCTGCAGACGCCTTCCAGTTCCAGCGAGGGCGAGGCGGCGATGCGGCTGGCCATCTTCTGCAACTCCGCGAAGGGCAGACCCAGGCGGCCCATGCCGGTATCAATTTTGAGGTGGACCGGAAGTTTTCCGCTTCGGTAGCGCCGGGCGGCCCGTTCCAGCAGTTCAACGTGTTCCAGGGTCCACACCGCGGCGGTCAGACGGCCGGCGATAATCGCCTCCTCTTCGCCGCGCCAGAAACCGGTCATGACCAGGATCTGGCAGGTAACCCCAGCCTCCCGCAGCCGCAGGCCCTCCTCCGCCGAGGTGACTCCCAGCCACTCCGCCCCCTCTTCCTCCAGCGCGCGCGCGCACTGGACCACGCCGTGCCCGTAGGCGTCGCACTTTACTACCGCGCAAATTGCTGACGGGGCAACGTGACGCGCAATAATCCTGTAGTTCTGGCGAAGAGCGGGAAGAGAGACTTCTGCCCAAGTGGGACGGGAAAGCGAAATGGATTTCAATTCAGCCGACGACAAGGCACTACACCGCTTCTTGCTTAGGATCGGGGACCGGGGAATCCCCGGCAAGCGCGCCGCCCTTTTGCCTCAGCGCGGCGAAACACGGGCGCTCGAGGCCGTCGTTCACGCTTGCTGGGCCGCGCTAAATCTGACCTTCTCCAGGGGCGCTCTTGGGGAGTGGCTCAACCGAAGCCGCCGCAGCCGAACCCTGCTGCGCGCTGTTGACCATATCCTTCAACTCCTTGCTGGGCTTGAAGAAGGGAATCTTCTTGGCCGGGACCTCGACGCGCTCGCCGGTCTTGGGGTTACGGCCGACGCGAGGCTTGCGCTGGCGCGTCCGGAAACTGCCAAACCCGCGAATCTCAATCTTGTCTCCCGACCGCAAGGCACGAACCACACTGTCGAAGATAGTCTCCACGATCACTTCGCTGTCTTTACGTGTAAGCTCCGCGAGGCGTGAGACTTCTTCGATTAGCTCAGCTTTGGTCATGGACCATTTTCTCCGAGGGGCAAGCGGGTTACCGGCGGGGCCGGCGCCATCGCGCACTGCCCAGGGAAGCGGCCCCAGTAAACGCCAAATTGCCGTTTGATGAGGCTTGTTTCCGCAACCCAGGATAACAATCTCAGATTTTACAATCAGTTGGCAAGAAAAGGTGTGATTTTCGAGGAAAAACTATGGCCCCTAACCACCCCTGCAAACGCAGCCCCAGCGTTTGCTGGGGATCCCCCCAGCCTCCCCAAAAAGCCTGCTATGGGGTCTGCCTGGAAC
>JBEKQR010000233.1:0-7171 GCA_049519515.1 Candidatus Korobacteraceae bacterium | reverse complement strand
GCCGCGCTGGACCTGGCGGTAGGGAATCAGCGGGAACCACCCGGTGGTTGGCGCCAGCCGCACGCGATCGACGAAGACGTGATCGCCGATCAGCAGCGTGTTCTCCATCGAGCTGGACGGAATCTCGAATGCCTGCAGGCAAAAGGTGATGATGAAGAGGCCGACCACCAGCACGGAAGCCAGCGAGGCAACGAATTCGGCGCTGGTTTCCTTCGGCTTATCCAACTCGGCGGCCTTGACGGCGGGCGCGCGCTTCTCGTTTTTCAGTTTTTCTTCAGCCAAGTCGTCTTCCTGTCCTGGGGTGGAAAATCATTCCACCGGGCGCAATATTCGCCGCCAGCGTATGCCGGGCAGCAGGCGCTCGAAGGCAAGGTGCGAAGAGGAAAGTTTACCATCCTGGGGCGCGGCCTCGGCCCACCTGCCGACGCCGGCGGTGTCCATCGACCAGTAAATGAGCAGCGGCCGCCCGACAATGCTCTCGGCCGGCACCAGGCCCCAGAAGCGGCTGTCGAGACTGTTGTCACGGTTGTCGCCAAGGACGAAGTAGCTGTTGGCGGGAATTACCAGCTCGCCGTTGCGCACCAGCTTGCGCATTTGCAGATACCAGCTCGCGGTGACGTCGCTATGGAAGCCGGGCGCCCCGGGAAAATCGTCGCGGAAGCTTTCATAGGAGCTGCGGCGATATACGTACGGTTCCGTTAAAGGCTGGCCGTTGATGTAAACGCGTTTGCGAATAAGGCGCACATGGTCTCCGGGCAAGCCAATCACGCGCTTGACGAAGTGATCGGACGGTTTCACCGGATAGCGAAAGACGACGGTGTCCCCGCGGCGCAGCGGCCGGTACGGCAGCAGAAAGCCCCAACTGCCGGACGGACCGTAATGCACCTTGTCCACCAGCAGGTAATCGCCGACGAGCAGCGTCTTTTCCATCGACTCCGAGGGAATCTGAAAGGCCTGGGCGACGAAGGTGATCACGAATATGGCGATCACGGCGGTCATGGCCAGCGATTGCGCGGAGTGGAGTCCCCAACCAGCGCCGCGGTTGCGCTTGCTGGCGCCGGACGGCACCGCCTGAGGTAAAAGGGGCGGCGCGGGAGCAGGAGCTGGTTCGCCCGAGGCAACGGATTGATTCTCTTCGCTCACTTCGACTTCTTTCAATTTGACTCTAGTGGGTCAATTGAAGGGTGCCACAGGTGCCCCGCTTTTCGGCGCTAGAGCAAAACCAGAGTAGGTGTCTATCATCTATGTGTACGCCATCTTTGAATATGTGTATGCCATCTTTAAAGGGGCGCGGCTTCAGCTGTCTAGTGCCACGACATCCTTTACACAGTGTTGCTTCGGTCGCGCCCCTTCAAAACCTCCCACCCCATCCCGCAAAGCGGGACAAAAGCAGGCTTGCTGGGCGCACCCCGGCCTGGAGCCGGTGCTACGAAGCGGGGGCGCCGGGCGGAGAAGCGGAGTCTATGCGGATCAGCGCCTCGCGCGCCGCCGCCTGTCCGGCGCGCTTCTTGGTCGTGCCCTGGCCGCGCACCGCAAACTCCTGCCCGGCGGCATCCAGCAGACGAATCTCCATGGTGAAGACCTTCTTATGCTCCGGGCCCTCTTCGGCGATCACCACGTAACGCGGCTCGGGACGCCCCGAGGCATGCAGCCGCTCCTGCAGCTCCGATTTGTAATCCTCCGAGCGGGCTGACTCCAGGCCGTCCTCGAAGCGGTCAAGCTCCGGGCCGATCAGGTGCTCCAGCACAAAGCCGCGCGCCACATCCAGCCCCGCCTCCAGGAAAAGCGCGGCTACCAGCGCCTCCAGGGCATCCACCAGCAGCGCCGCCTTGGCCCGCCCGCCGCTCTTCTCCTCACCTCGTCCAAGGTGGAGATACGCGCCCAGGTTCAAGTCTCTGGCGATGCGGACCAGGTGGCGGGCGCTGACCAGCCGGGCCCTCAATTTCGAGAGTTCGCCCTCGGTGAAGTTCGGGAAACGCCGGAACAGCTCCTGACTGGTCAAGAAGCCGAGCACGGAATCGCCCAGAAACTCGAGCTGCTCGTTGTCCTTGGCCGTTGCCTGCTCGCGGGCATGAGAGCTGTGGGTCAGAGCCTGGCGCAGCAGCTCGCGATTAGCAAAAGTGTAACCGATCTTTTCTTCCAGAACAGCGGTATCTGCCGGCTTCATAGTGGGCGAAATAGATTAGGAAAGCCCGGGTCTCCGCTAAGTTTACTCCAGGGCGAATCTCTATCGCGCTCCACAGCTCCGGCAAAAGGGCTCTGGCGTAAGGAAGAGGCGGCGCTACGTTTTCCCGAATTATGGGCGGTGGCAGAACCTCTCAGCAAGCAAGCCGTTACCCGGCCTGGGCAGCGCGATACGATCCCGGCTGGCGGAAGGTGGGATGGCCGATGACCGCGGTCGAGAACATGAACAGCGTCATCTCGCTGCCTTGCACAATGCCATGGAAGCGGACCGTAACCCGGAAGCAGGCGCCATTTTTGGCGCGGCAAAGCCAGCTTCCGCCGTCTCCCCAGCGATGGCGGGCGCGGGCGCTGAGCCGGGAAAAACGCTCGTGCTCGGCGGGGTCGAGCAGATCGACGATCTTCAGCGCCAGCAGTTCCTGGCGGCTGTAGCCGAACAACTCCGCCGCCGCATCGTTGGCGGCCATGAAGCTCTGGGCCGAAGAATCCAAAACCCAGGTCGGGATGTGATGCACAGCTCTTTTAATTAATAACGATGGCTGCGGAAACGGCAGCGGTCGAAAAGGGTTGAAGAGGAGCCCCGGTTTTCTGGAGCAAATACGCGACATATCTTAGGGCCGAGAAGCTGGTTTCGGCAAGCGAAAAATTCCGATTTCAGCAAATGATTTTCTTCCTGAGACTCTCCACGGGATAGATCGGAGAAGCCCCACCCTGTCGCAAATGCGGCGACAAGGGTGGGGCACCCGCTGGAGGCGCGCTTTGCCCAAACGATTTTTCCGTGAATTCCATAACTCGCCAGGCTGCGACGGTCCACATCTGCTAACTGCGGCAGATGTGGGGTACCCTTTCCTTTGCGGGGTCCCCAGCAAACCCGCATTTGGTTTGCTGGGGTGCCTTATCGCGCCTTGCAAAGGCGCACAGCGGACTCAACCAGCTCAGTGATATTGAAGGGTTTGGACATGAACACCGCGTCGAAGGCCTGAGCTCCGGCGGCCAGCAATTCTTCCTCGCCATAGCCGGACATGAAGATGGTGCGAATCGAGGGGTTCTCCTTGCGCAGGTGTTCGACCAGCTCGGTGCCTTTCATGCCGTTCATCATGATGTCGGCAATCACCAGGCTTGGGCGCTCGCGCAGCGCCATCTCCCATGCCTCATGCGGGGAGCCGGAGGTGTAGACGCGGAAGCCTTCGCGGCGCAGCGCTTCCGCGATGGAATTGCGCACCATGGCTTCATCTTCCACTACCAGCACCGAATAAGGGACGGCCGCCGACTGCCTTTGCGGTGGCTGGTTCCTCTGCGGAAACGGCACCACCGTCTGCTTGACGGCGGGGAAGTAAATGGAGAAGGTGGTGCCCACGCCCAGTTCGCTGTCGAATTCGATATGTCCCTCGCTCTGGGTGACGATGCCATACACGGTTGACAGACCGAGGCCGGTTCCTTTGCCAATCTCCTTGGTGGTGAAAAACGGCTCGAAGATGTGGCGCTTGGTGGCCTCGTCCATGCCGCTGCCGGTGTCGCGAATCCGCAGGCGCGCGTACTTGCCGGGCGGCAGGCGGCCGGGGGCATTCTCGGCCCCGGGAGCGATCTCGAAGTTATCGGAGCTGATCTCCAGCAGTCCGCCATTGGCCATGGCGTCGCGGGCATTAAGCGCCAGGTTCAGGATGACCTGGGTGATCTGCACCGAATCGGCCTTGACGTGGGCGAGCTTCGGGTCCAGCTTGAGGCTTATGCGGATGTCCTCGCGCAGCAGGTGCCGGAGCAGGTCTTCGGTTTCGCGAACGACGAGGTTCAGATCCAGCACCTCCAGGCGCATCATCTGCCGGCGGCCGAAAGCCAGCAACTGCCGGATGACGCCTGCTCCCTTCAGCGCCGCGGCCAGGGTTTCCCGCACGCGGGCGTCCTTGAACTCGGAGTTGTCGCTGCTGAGCGCCAGGTGCGATGCCAGGGTGATGACCTGCAGCACGTTGTTGAGGTCGTGGGCGATGCCGCCGGCAAGCTGGCCCACGGCTTCCATCTTCTGCGATTGCCGGAGCTGGTCCTGCAACTCCTCCAGGCGGGTAATGTCCCGCTTCACGGCCACGTACTTGCATGGGACGCCGCTGGCGTCAAGCACCGGCGCGATGGTGGCTTCTTCCGTGTAGAGGGTGCCGTCCTTGCGGCGGTTGATGAAGCGGCCCTTCCACTCGCCTCCCGCTTTCAAGGTGCGCCACATCTCGGCGTAAAACTCCTTGCTCTGGCGGCCGGAGCTGACAATGCGCGGATTGCGTCCGTAGACCTCGGCGCGCGTGTAGCCCGTCAGTTTTTCGAAGTGCGGATTGACATACTCGATGGAGCCTTCAAGATCGGTAATGACAATGCTGTCAGTGGCGCTCTCGACGGCGCGGGCGAGCATCAGCAGTTGCTGTTCGCTGCGCCGTATCTGGGAGGAGCGGCTGGCCGACTGGCGAAGAAAGAAATAGAGCACAAGACAGGGGACGACGACGAAGCTTGCCGCTTGCATAAGCTGGAAGGCGCCACCCGAAACCAAGCCGCGGCGGGACAGGAACAGCACGAGCGAGGCCAGCAGGGCATAGCACAGCGCCAGCCAGCCAGCCGCGCTCAATAACTGCCTCTTGGCACTTCGTTTGAATCCCCGGACTGCGCTCACCCACCCATCTCCTGCTACAGGGTAGCTCTTTTCAGGGCTGCTAGTCGAGGAGCGGACGGTAAAAACCCTGGCCGGCGCACAAGCTCTCTCGTTGGCTCCAAGAGTTTTTCCACGCGGCGGGTCAGCGGTCGCACTACTTAATCGTCATCTGCCGCCATCCGCTGTTATAGTCAGGCGGCGTAGCCGTGTTTGTTCCCACGATCGAGCCATCTGGCCGGGTCCACATGTAGTTGTACTGGTTGCTCACCGTATGCGGGCCGGTAATGGGGTCTTCCGCAATGGCTGTTCCCCGCCGCGCCTGGGTGTCGCGCTCCATGGCAGCGTCGTGTATCTTGTTCCGCTGTTCCCAACCCTTCATCACGTCGAATGAGCTGGTTTTGGCCTGCTGGCGCGCGTTATTGGCGATGGTGGCAGCCATCTGCTGCTGGGCGCGGGTGACGGTGGCGGTCACATTCTTGGTCATCTGCGCTTGCTTGGCTTCCCACCTGGGGTCCATTTTCAAGCTGGCTACCATGGTGTTGAGCACGTACCGAGCCAGGGCCTGCTGTGACGGATCCGCCTGGAACGCGCTCAACTCGTACACCCACCAGCTATGCACTCCCGGTCCGCTTCGCGGAAACGCGAGGAGGGTCGAGGTCCGCACGTAGCCGACCTGCCCGTCACAGGTAAAGTTGGCCTCGCCTACCGATGCGCGGGCCGCGAACTGCGTGGCGGCGCCATAAGCGTCCGCCTCTCTCTGGAAGTCTCTGGTTGCTTGCGGCAGAGGGCCGGCGTGGCTGATCTGCGGGTTGCGGCAAATTTTTGTAGCGTAATAGCGTGAGTACTGCTCACCCGTCTGGAAGCGCGCCAACAGGACCTGACCACCCCAGGGAGCCGGCATGGTCTGCCCCTCGCGCATTCCCATTTGCATCATCATCTGGTCCGGCACCTGGTGGGGCATCACGCTGGAATCGCCAATCATGATCTTGATCTTTCCGTCGGGCGAAGTGGCGCGAACGACGTTCAGCACGTCGACGCTCGCCTTGCGGACCAGACCGCCGCTGACCTGCCACCCCTGCGGCACATTCAAGGTAAATGCTCCCTCGTTCGGGTCCCGCCACGGTTGAAACATGATCACGACCGCGGTCCCTTTTCCGTCAGCGGATTTCGAGGATTGCGCTTTCGCGGCAGATTTCGTGTCGGATGAAGCACAACTGACCAGCAGCACTAAGGCAAACAGCAGCGACCAACCCGAGTTGCGTGACATTGGATATGCTCCTTACAAAGCCCGGCTGCCTCGGCAGCCGGCTGACCGATCATCCATCACCAGCGATAGCGCTCAGAGCGGAATTAACGATCGTCTCCTCGGTGGATACCAGCATCTTACCGCGTCTTTCGGGTTCTTAGAACTGGCATGTAACAGGAACCCGATGTGGTTCTACCGCTTCAAGGATTTAGCTTACAGCCTGTTTCATAAGCCATGCCCCTTCAAAGAGCCGGTTATGAAACAGGCTCTATCATCTGCGCGCGGACTCTACAGCTCAGGATGGAATTTCAGGCAGCGTGGCTGTTTGCCGGGCCATGGCGAGCGCCGGACTCTCCCCCAATGTGATAATGGCGTGGGGCTGCGCCCTGATTCGCTGCCTTCCAACATGCCCGAAACGACGGAAACAACTTCACCCCGGCGCCGGTCGTCATCATTGGCTGAACTGGCTTGGCTCTCGCTGAAGCTCGGCACCATCGCCTTTGGCGGACCGGCCGCCCACATTGCGCTCTTCCACCAGGAAGTCGTCGAGCGGCGCGGCTGGCTCACCGAGGTTGAATTCCTCGACCGGCTGGGCGCCGCCAATCTCATCCCGGGCCCCAGTTCAACCGAGCTGGTCATTCACATCGGCCATCGCCGGGCGGGCTGGCCGGGGCTGATCGTGGCCGGAGCTTGCTTCATCCTGCCTGCCGCCCTCAGCACCGGACTGCTGGCCTGGGTCTATGTGCGCTTCGGGCGTTTGCCGGCCGCCGAGGGACTGCTCTATGCGGTCAAGCCGGTGGTGATCGCCATCATCCTGCAGGCGCTCTGGAGTTTCTCGCGCACGGCGCTGCGCAAACGCTGGCTTGCCCTGGTCGGGCTGGCCGCGGCGGCCTTGACCGTGGCGCACGTCCATCCCGTGCTGGTGCTGGCGGCCGCCGGAGCAGTGACCGGATTGCAGCATGCATTCAGCCGGCGCGGCGGCGAGAACAAGCCTGCCCGCGGGCTTCTCTGGTTTTTGCCGCCGGTCGCCGCCGGCGCTGCCGTGGCTGTGCCGCTTACGCTGGGAGCAATCTTTGCCACCTTCGTCAAGATTGGCTCGGTGCTCTTCGGCAGCGGCT
>JBEKQR010000232.1:0-7193 GCA_049519515.1 Candidatus Korobacteraceae bacterium | reverse complement strand
AGCAAGTTGAACCGTAACTCTCACCGTGTCCCCGGTTCTACGTACAGCCCCTTGCATAACATACCGAACGCCCATTTCCTCCCCCACCTGCTGGACCGTCACATTCTTGCCCTTGTAAGTGAATGTGGAGTTCCGTGCGACCACGAACACGTTCCGCAACTTAGCAACGGCGTTAATGATCTCGTCTGTCAGTCCGTCGCTGAAATACTCCTGGTCTTTATCGCCGCTCAGGTTGGCGAAAGGGAGGACGGCGATGGACGGCTTATCGGGTAGTGCTGGATGTCTGGGTTTGGCAGATGGCGAAGATTTCTCCGGCGACGAAACGGAAGCCTTTTCGTTGGGTTTTACATCTGATGGTGGGGCGAAACGCGAATAAATCGCAAAAAGAGCATTAAGGGCGATGACGATAGTGGCCAGGGCCTTAAAAAAGGTGGGCGTCTTTCGCCAATATTTCAGGAGGGTTTGTTTCCAGCCCCTCAGCTTTGGCGTGACCTCCGACTCTACCTTCGTTTCCTCGGGCATGCCGTTACCTCGCCAGTTCTGTAAATTCCCCGGAGTCTTGTTACGAGAAAAGGGCCGGTCGGCCAAGTTGGTTTTTAACCGACTGGCTCGGGACCGCTGGGAACCCGGATGCCTATCCGTCTGGAGGACAAAGGAAAGATACACCCGGCTATGCAAAAGTTAACACTTTTGGGACAGCCACTATTGATTAGCGATAAATCGCCTTCTCACAACTTACGACGGAGGTGCCCCATCCCGCCCTGCGGGACCCGCAGTTGGCTAACGTGGGGTAGTTTCGGCGGCTTTGAGCGTGGAAGCCCACGCCTTCAGGCGTGGGAAACAATGCTCAATAGAGAACGCCTTTAGGCGCTGTGGATAGATCGCCACGGCGGCTAAAGCCGCTTTAGATTGATGCCTTGATCCCCACGGCTGAAGCCGTGGGCTTCCACGATAACCCCTCACTCCTAACACCGAAACCGTTCAAAACCATTTATGAAACAAGCTGTAGTTCCAACGCCTACAGCCCGGAGGTTTCTCCGGGCTGTGGTCTTGGAATCAACAATTGTTATGGTTATTTTCCGACCGGCAACCCCATGGCATAGCTGCTCAGCACCTTGACGTAGTTAGCGCGCTCGAAGGCCGCGGGATGGGCCACGTTCTTCTGGCTCAGGCTGCCCTGCATCTGCGCGATGGACTGGTACTCGTGCTGCTCCAGCCATTCGCGGACACCGGTCTCAAGGGTCTTGAGGTAGCCGAGCCCCTGCTCCAGCAGAGCCGAGGTCATCATGGCAACCCTGGCGCCGGCAGCCATCGACTTCAGCACGTCTTCCACCGTGTGGACGCCTCCGGTGATCGCCATGTCGGCCTTGATGCGGTCGAACAGGATCGCCACCCAGTGCAGGCGGATGGTCAGCTCGCTGGAGCGGCTCAGAACCAGGTTCGGAACCACCTCGAGGGCCTCGAGGTCGAAGTCGGGCTGGTAGAAGCGGTTGAACATGACCAGTCCCTTCGCCCCCGCCCTCTCCAGCTTGAGCGCCATGTTGCCCACCGAGCTGAAGTAGGGAGCGATCTTCACCGCTACCGGAATCTTCACGCTCGCCGTCACCGCCTGGACGAGATCGAGATACATGCTCTCGATATCGTTCGAGCTCAGGCTTATGTCGGTGGGAACGAAGTAGATGTTCAGTTCCAACGCGTCGGCGCCGGCCTGGGCCATCTGTTTCGCGTACCGGATCCAGCCGCCCTTGGAGACGCCGTTCAGGCTGGCGATGACCGGAACCTTCAGCGCCTGCTTGGCCTTGCGGATGTGCTCCAGGTAGCGGTCGGCTCCCAGGTTGTAATTATCGAAGCTGGGATAATAGCCCTGCGCCTCGGCGGAAACATCGGCCGACTCCCACAGGTTGCGATCGAGTTCGTTGCTGTCGATGATGATCTGTTCCTCGAACAGCGACTCGAGCACCACTGCGGAAGCGCCCGCGTCTTCCAGCTTGCGCAAGTTGTCCAGCTCCTTGCAAAGCGGGGAGGAAGAGGCCACCAAGGGATTTTTCAGTTTCAGTCCGAGGTACTTGGTTGAGAGATCAATCATTCGCCGCCCCTTTGCTTAGCTGTTTTTCTTCCGGTTTCTCCTCGGCTTTCGCGCCCGGCATTGCCGCCAGGTACTGGTAGAGCCGGAAGCGCTCGTTCACTTCATGCTGCGCATACTTCAGCAACTCGGCTGCCGCTTCCGGATGGGCCTGCCGCAGCATGGTGTAACGGGTTTCGTTATAAATGTACTTCTCCAGCGGAATGCTGGGCGCCTTGGACTCCAGGATAAACGGGTTTTTGCCTTCCTTGGCCAGCGCCGGATTGTAGCGGAACAGCGGCCAGTGGCCGCTCTGCACGGCCAGCTTCTGCTGATCCAGCCCATGCACCAGGTCGAAGCCGTGGGCGATGCAGTGGCTGTAAGCGATGATGAGCGACGGTCCTTCATAGGCTTCCGCTTCCAGAAAGGCCTTGAGGGTCTGCATGTCGCTCTGGCCCATGGCCACGCGGGCCACGTACACCGAGCCGTAGTTGACGGCCATCATCGCCAGGTCTTTCTTCGGACGCGACTTGCCGCCGGCGGCGAACTTGGCCACCGCGCCGATGGGCGTCGCCTTCGACATCTGCCCGCCGGTGTTCGAGTAGACCTCGGTATCGAGCACCAGGATGTTGACGTTGCGCCCGGAGGCGAAAACGTGATCCAGGCCGCCGTAGCCGATGTCGTAGGCCCAGCCGTCGCCGCCCACGATCCACACCGATTTCTTCACCAGCGCGTCGGCCACGCTCAGAATGTCCTTGGCGTCGAGGCCCTTCAGGCCCTTCAGCACCTTCTTCAGCTCGGAGACCCGCGCCCGCTGCTCGCGGATGCCGGCTTCGGTGGACTGATTGGCCGTCAGCAGGCCCTGCGCCAGCGCCTCCGGCAACTGGCCGCCCATGCGCACCAGCAGCTCGCGCGCATACTGGCTCTGCTTGTCGATGGCGAGGCGGATGCCCATCCCGAACTCGGCATTGTCCTCGAAGAGCGAGTTCGACCAGGCCACGCCGCGGCCGTCCTTGTTGAAGGTGTACGGGGTGGTCGGCAGGTTGCCGCCGTAAATCGACGAGCAGCCGGTGGCGTTGGCCACCACCGCGCGGTCGCCGAACAATTGCGTCATCAGCTTGACGTACGGTGTTTCACCGCAACCCGAGCAGGCGCCCGAGAACTCAAACAGCGGCTGCAGCAACTGCGTGTCCTTGACCTGGGTCAGGCTCAAGGCGCCGCGGTCGGTCTCCGGCAGGTTGAGGAAGTAATCCCAGTTGCGCGCTTCCTGCTCGCGCAGCGGGATCTGCGGCACCATGTTGATGGCGCGGTGCTTGGGCTCGGTCTTCGACTTCGCCGGGCAGGCCTCGATGCACAGCGCGCAGCCGGTGCAATCTTCCGGCGCTACCTGCAGCGTGTACTTGTAGCCGGAGAAGTTTTTCCACATCGCGTCTCTCGACTTGAAGGTCGCAGGCGCATCCTTCAGCAGCCCGCTGTCGTAAACCTTGGCGCGGATGACGGCGTGCGGGCAAACCAGAACGCACTTGCCGCACTGTATGCAGAGCTTCTCATCCCATTCCGGAATTTCCAGGGCGATATTGCGCTTCTCCCACATGGCCGTACCGGTGGGGAAGGTGCCGTCGACGGGCAGGGCGCTGACTGGCAGCTCGTCGCCATTGCCCAGAATCATGGGCGCCAGCACGTTCTGCACGAACTCTGGAGCCGCCGCCGGAACCGCCGGACGGACATTCTTGCTGCCGCTGACAGCGGCTGGGACCTTCACCTCGTGCAGGTGGGCCAGGGCCGCGTCGACGGCGGCAAAGTTCTTGGCCACAATCGACTCGCCGCGCTTGCCGTAAGTCTTCTCGATCGAGTGCTTGATGGCCGCGATCGCTTCTTCCTTGGGCAGCACGCCGGAGATGGCGAAGAAGCAGGTCTGCATGATGGTGTTGACACGGCTTCCCATGCCCGTGTCCTTGGCCACCTGATAGCCGTCAATGACGTAGAACTTCAGCTTCTTGTCGATGATCTGCTTCTGCACCTGGCGCGGCATCTCGTCCCAAACCTTGTCGGCCGGGAAAGGACTGTTGAGCAGGAAGACCGCTCCGTCCTCTGCGTAGCGCAGCATGTCGGTGCGCTCCAGGAAGGTGAACTGGTGGCAGGCGACAAAGTTGGCGCGCGAAATCAGGTAGCTCGACTTGATCGGCTTGGGGCCGAAACGCAGGTGCGAGGTGGTAATCGATCCAGACTTCTTGGAGTCGTAAACGAAATAGCCCTGCGCGTAGAAATCGGTGTCTTCGCCGATGATCTTGATGGAGTTCTTGTTGGCGCCCACGGTGCCGTCAGCGCCCAAACCGTAGAACAGGGCGCGCACCGTCTTGGGATCTTCGGTCGAGAACTTGGGATCGTAGTCGATGCTGGAGTGCGTGACATCGTCCACGATGCCGACGGTGAAGTGGTTCTTGCTCTTGGCCTTGCCCAGCTCGTCGAAGACGCCCTTGACCATGGCCGGCGTGAACTCCTTGGAGGAGAGGCCGTAGCGTCCGCCGGTCACCTTGGGCATGGCCTTGAACTGCAGCGTGCCATTGGCTTGCGCCTCGGCCAGCACGGTCAGCACGTCCTGGTAGAGAGGCTCGCCCAGGCTGCCCGGTTCCTTGGTGCGGTCGAGCACGGCGATGGCCTTGGTGGTCGCCGGCAAAGCCTTGAGGAAGTGCTCAGCCGAGAACGGACGATAGAGACGAACTTTGATCAACCCGACCTTCTTGCCCTGAGCGATCAGGACTTCGACGGCTTCTTCGGCAACTTCGGCGCCCGAGCCCATCAGGACGATCACCTGCTCCGCATCCGGCGCGCCGACATACTGGAGCAGCTCGTACTTGCGGCCTACCAGCTTGGCGAACTTGTCCATGGCGTTCTGCACGATGGTGGGCAAAGCCAGGTAGTAGGGATTGACGGTTTCGCGCGCCTGGAAGTAAACGTCGGGATTCTGCGCCGTGCCACGCAGCACGGGGCGGTCCGGGTTCAGGGCGCGATTGCGGTGCGCCTGCACCATCTCGTCGGTAATCATGGCGCGCAGGTCTTCCCTGGACAGCGCTTGCACCTTGGCTACCTCGTGCGAGGTGCGGAAGCCGTCGAAGAAGTGCACGAAAGGCACTCGCGACTCCAGCGACGCCGCTTGCGAGATCAGCGCCATGTCCATGACTTCCTGGATGGAGTTGGAAGCCAGCATGGCAAAACCGGTGGCGCGGCACGCCATGACGTCCTGGTGGTCGCCAAAGATGGACAGCGCATGCGCGGCCAGCGAACGGGCCGCAACATGAATCACCGCCGGCGTCAGCTCGCCGGAGATCTTGTACATGTTGGGAATCATCAGCAGCAGGCCCTGGGCGGACGTGAAGGTAGTGCCGAGCGCGCCGCCCTGCAATGCTCCATGCAGGGCGCCGGCCGCTCCGCCCTCGCTCTGCATTTCGATCACCTGGGGAATGGTGCCCCAGATGTTCGGTTCGCCATCGGACGACCACTGGTCCGAAAACTCGCCCATCGGAGAGGAGGGAGTGATCGGATAGATCGCGATGACCTCGTTGATCTTGTGGGCAGTGTAGGCAGCCGCCTCGTTGCCATCGATCGTGATGTAAGGTCTATTCATGTGATGATCCATTCTTGAGTGCGAAATAAAGTTAACTTTGCCGCTCCGTGATTAAGGCCGGGAACGAACCGGAATATGAGCATTGCGACCAGGCTGGGGACCCATCAAGCGACGGTCTTCCACCCCAGCAACCCAAAGCCGGGCTTGCCGGGAACGCCGGTCTTCCACCCCAGCAACCCAAAGTCGGGGTTGCCGGGGACCCCGGCATAGGATTCGATGAGGTGAAGCCTGAGACTCGGGCGCGGCTTTGTTCCCGCTTCAGGTGCCGCCTGTGCCGGGAACTGGTCCGCGATGCTGCTTCTCCTTCCCCAATCCGGCCTGATACACCTGATCTCAAAACGATTTAACGACCCACGACGTGCTCCTGCGAGGGCGCGCTTCGGCTTGAAGGCGTCCTCCTGATTGTGCTTGGAGCCAGCGTCCAGGGTACATATTCATTACAGAACCGCGCCTACGAAACCGCTGTGACGAACCTCACAAAAACCCGTGATTCTTGCGCGGAAAATCCACTTTTTCCGGCGGGGAACATTGCCCTGTGATGGGGCGCACCATGACTACGTGATCCGGACCACGCAGTTTGCCTTACTATGCCGCTGTTTCACGTTTCCCGTTTACGGCGCAGCCGTAGCTTCTTAATGAACCAGTTAATGAACCAGCTTTGCCATCAAAGCACGAGGTAGACAGTTATTCGAAAGCCAAAAGCGCCGCCACATCGGCGTTCGTGAAACGGGAAACGAATTCAGCATGATCGCCAGCAGAATTGGTGGCAATGAAGAACCCTGCTTTTCAATCTGCAATCTGAAATCTGCAATCTGAAATGGTTACACCAAGGTGCGGGTTGTTCTCCTCCGCCGGGGCTAGGACGCCTTGCGGCAGCAAGCCGCCGTTGTATTCCGCCAGACGATTTTTCCACTTGAGAAAGTCGGTGATGGTCTGCGGCTCGATGCGAACCTCAACCCGGCGCAAGCTGGCCAGCAGCAGGTTCATCTCGTTCATCAGGCCGCCGGGGCGGCGCAGATTTCTTTGCGACTTTTTCACGAGAACGATCTCCCGCCCGTGCGCTTCCAGCAGGCCCCAACCCGGCGGCAGCTCTTCGGGACGCAGCAGGCCCCGGGGCGTCAGGTAGTAGCGCTCGCATCCAAGCGCGATCTCCGGGCTGGCGCGCCACGGCTTTTCGCCGTCGGCCAGGAAATCGGCGCGGCTCACCTTGCACTCCACCAGAAGGGAGTGGCACTTCCCTTTCCAGCCCATAGCGTCTGGCATTTCGCCGCTGGCACAGCCCTGCTCGCTGAGCACGATGCCGCAGCGGCGCCGGCGCAGCCAAGCGATTGCCGCCTCAATCAGCTTCGCGTGCCTCATAGGCACTTTTTATCGCAACAGCGGCGGAAAAAGGAGTGGCTTTCGAGGGTCGGGGCAAGCCCATTTAAGATTTTCGATTTTTGATTTCAGATTGAAAGACAAAAGCGCAGCCGCTTAACCACAGAAGACACGGAGTACACGGAGGCA